>NZ_JBHJQI010000014.1:0-97535 GCF_042262805.1 Streptomyces sp. NPDC056361 | reverse complement strand
CCCCGTGTCCGGGGTGCGGGCCCTCGTGCGTTCCGCGCGGGCTTACGCGTTCGCGCCGGCCTTGCGGCGGCGGGCGACGACCAGCGCGCCGGCGCCCAGGGCGACGGCCCCGGCGGCGGCGAAGCCGAGCGGCAGGGTGTCGTTCGCACCGGTGGCGGCGAGCGTGCCGTTCACCGGCGTGCGGGACGAGCCGCCCTGCTGCGAGGTGTTGCCGTTCCCGGTGGTGGCGCTCGGCGCCGGGGTGGGCGTCGACGGGGTCGGCGTCGGCTTGTCACCCTTGTCGGCGGCGACGATGGCGAAGTCGGCGTCCGGGTAGTCCGTGCCGAGGCCGCACGAGCCGTCCTTGTTCTCGTACTCGGCGTAGGAGAAGAGGACGCCCCGGCCGGCGGACGCCTTGGCGTCGACCGTGAGGCGCAGCTTCACGTCGTACGAGGCGCCCTTGGCGAGCTTGCCGACCTCGATGGACTCGTACTTGTCGGTGAACGGCGTCCACTCCAGGACGTCGGGGGACGACCACTCGATCGGGATGAGGCGGCCCGAGAGGTCCGTCTCCTCGTCGATCTCCTCGCCGGGCTCGGGGAGCCGCACGGCGGTCGCGAAGGCGTCGACGACGTCCAGGGCGTGGTCGGACGTGTTGGTGACGCGCAGCGAGAAGACGGCGGGCTTGCCGGCGGTGACCGTCTTCGGGCCGCTGAGCGCGACCTTGAGGGAGTCGTCCTCCTTGCACTCCCCCTCGATCTCCTCGGCGAACTTCAGCTCTTCCTTGGCGTCGGCGAGCTCCTGCTTGGTGGTCTTCTCGACCTTCTCGGCGAGCTTGACCACGCGGGAGGCGGCGTCCTTGGCTTCGGCGAGGGCCTTGGCGGCCTTGACCGCCTCGTCGTCGGCGGCCTTCTTCAGGGTGGCGGCCTCGGCCGCGGCCGTCTTGGCGGTGACGACGGCGGCGGCGGCGTCCGTCTTCTCCTGCTCGGTGGCGTCGGGCTTCGCCAGCACGTCCTTCTCGGCCTGCACGGCCTTGGCGAGCTTGTCGTCGGCGGCGGCCTTCGCGACGGCGGCGGCGTCGGCGGCCTTCGTGGCGTCGGAGACCTTCACCTGGAGCGGGTGGTCGGCCTTGTCCAGGGCCTTCAGGTCGCCCTTGGCCTTGGCGAGGTCGGCGACGGCCTCGTCGTATTCCTTCTGCGCCGCGGCGACGGCGGCCTTGAGCTCCTCGATCGACGGCATCTCGTCGTCGATGTCGTCCTCGTGCGACGTCGGCTTCTGCGACTGCGGGGCGGTCGGCTTGGTGTCGGCGAACGCGGGGGCGGCCGAGAGGAACACCACCGGGGTGGTCACGGCGGCGGCCACGGCGGTCGCGAGAATGCGGCGGATCTTCACGATGCGGACCTTTTCCTGGTCAGAGAAAGAGTGCGAAGTGTGGTGGCGGGCGTGCGCCTGCGGCTACTTCACGCGGCGCGACACCGGCTTGATCGTATGACCGGAAAGGCCCTGGCGGGAGCCCTGTTTCCGCGGCTCTCGGAGGTTTCCCGAGGCGCCGGGAACACAAAGCGCGCGAAGCCGGACAGTTGCTCACGGAGGCCGCGGTTTCTGTGTGATCCATGTCATCCGCGCCCGGCGGCCCGGCCCGTAACGTGTCCCCCACACACCTGGAAAGCGAGGCACGTACCGATGTCCGAGCACAGCCCGCTCGACCTGGCCGAGGGCGATCCCTTCGGCCCGCACAACCTCCCGTACGGCGTCTTCTCCACCGCGGACGAGCCCGGCCGGCGCCGGCTCGGCGTCCGGATCGGCGGGTACGTGCTGGACGCGGGCGCCGCGGCCCACGCCCTCGGCTCCCCGTACGCGAGCCTGCTCGCCCAGCCCTCCCTGAACCCGCTGCTCGCGGCCGGGCGGACCGCCTGGCGCGACGTGCGCCGGGCCCTCACCGCGTGGGTGACCGTGCCCGCGCACCGCGCCGACGTCGAGCCGCTGCTGCACCCGCTGGACGCGGTGACGCTGCACCTGCCGTACGAGGTCGCGGACTACGTCGACTTCTACGCGAGCGAGCACCACGCGACGAACGTGGGCCGGATCTTCCGCCCGGACGGCGACGCGCTCACCCCCAACTGGAAGCACCTGCCGATCGGTTACCACGGCCGCGCGGGCACCGTCGTGGTCTCCGGCACCGACGTCGTGCGCCCCTCGGGCCAGCGCAAGGCGCCGTCGGACCCGACCCCGGTCTTCGGCCCGTCGATCAAGCTGGACATCGAGGCGGAGGTCGGCTTCCTCGTCGGCACCCCGTCGGAGCTCGGCCGGCCCGTGCCGCTCGGCGACTTCCGCGAGCACGTCTTCGGCCTGACGCTGCTCAACGACTGGTCGGCGCGGGACGTGCAGGCGTGGGAGTACGTGCCGCTCGGCCCGTTCCTCGGCAAGTCGTTCCAGACCTCGGTCTCGGCGTGGGTGACGCCCCTGGAGGCGCTGGACGCCGCCCGGACCGCGCCGCCCGCGCGGGACTTCCCGCTGCTCCCCTACCTGGACGACGCGGACGCGGAGGAGCAGGGCGGCTTCGACCTGCGGATCACCGTGGAGATCAACGGCGAGGTCGTCGCCGAGCCGCCGTTCTCCTCCATGTACTGGACGGCGGCCCAGCAGCTCGCCCACATGACGGTGAACGGCGCCTCGCTGCGCACCGGCGACCTGTACGGCTCCGGCACGGTCTCCGGGCCCGAGACGAACCAGCGCGGCTCGCTCCTGGAGCTCACCTGGAACGGGCGGGACGCGATCGAACTGGCGGGCGGCAAGCGGACGTTCCTCGAGGACGGCGACGAGGTCGTCCTCACCGCCTGGGCGCCCGGCCCGGACGGCACCCGCGTGGCGCTGGGCGAGGTCCGGGGCCGGATCCTTCCGTCCTCCTGACTAGCGGACCCGCCACAGCGCGGGGACGTTCGGCGGCTCCCAGCCGGCCTGGGCCGTGTGCGCCTGGAGGCACACGTAGCCCAGGCCGCCGTAGGTGACGGCGTCATCCGCCCGGTAGGCGGTCCCGGCGGCCCAGGTGCCGCCGGGGGCGCCCGTGGACGTCGGGGTCGGCGTCGGCGTCGGCGTCGGCCCCGGGTCCTGCGGCACGTTCAGGACGAAGTCGAAGGCGGCCTCCCGGCCGCCGCCCGCGTCCCGGACGGTCATCAGGAGCCGCGGGTCGAAGATGGTGTCCGTGTTGTTGCGGGGCTCGTTCGGGAAGTACAGCTGAGTGGTCAGCACCGGCCTGCCCGGGGCCTGCAGCTTGACGTGGATGTGCCGGGTGCGGCCCGGGTAGAGGCCGGGCACGATCGTGGTGAGCTTGAAAGCGCCGCTCGCGTCGGTGAACTGGTGGCCGCGGAACCGGTATCCGGAGTTGTCGTAGGCGCCGTTGGTGTCGGCCTGCCAGAAGTCCAGCAGGACGCCGGATATCGGCTTGCAGGCCAGTCCGAAGACGTAGCCGCTGACGGTGAGCCGGACGCCGGCGGTGCCGGCGTCGACCAGGCTGGACCGCAGGGGCGAGTTGGGCTTGAAGTACGGGCCCTCGGTCTGCGGCGGGGTGGGGTCGTCGCCGTCGTCGCACGCCGGGGTGAGCGCGGGCGGCGCGTCGGTCGGGCCCAGGGTGCGGGCGAGCGCGGGGACGCCCATGAGGACCGTGGGCGCCGCGATGCCGGCCGCGAGCGCGGCGCGGAGCACCGCCTTGCGGCTGACGTGCCCGGTGCTGGTCTCGTTGTCCATGCCTGCTCCTCGGATGTGGGGGGCTGCGCGATCGGCACGAACCTAGGCGCGGGGGCCGTCGCCTTCGAGGGACGGAGCACGGCGGTCGTGGTGTTTTCGGAAGTCCCCCGGGCTCCGTCCGGTCTCGCGGCGGAAGAAGCGGCAGAAGTACGCGGGGTCGTCGAAGCCGACCCTGGTCGCCACCTGACGGATCGACAGCCTGGTGCCGATCAGGAGCCGTTGGGCCTCCCGGGTGCGGGCCGCGCGCAGGAGGTCGCCGGGGGTGCGGCCGGTGGCGGCCCGGACGGCCTCGGTGAGGTAGCCGGGGGTGACCCCGATCAGCTCGGCGCACTCCCGCACGGTCCTGCCCTCCGCTCCGGCGCGGGCGGCCAGTCCGGCGAACTCCTCGGCGACGGCTCCGGGCCTGCCCGGCGGGGGGCCGGACGGCGGGGCCCCGGCCTGCCCGGCGGGGCCCGGCAGGCGGGCCGTGCGGACCAGGAGGACGTGCAGCAGGGAGCGCAGCACGGTCGCGAAGCCGTCGGCGCCGTGCCGGTACTCCTCGACGAGTTCGGCCATCAGCCGGGTGGTACGCGCGTGCGTGGGCCCGTCGAGGGTGTGCCAGGGGTGTTCCCCGAGGCGGCGCAGGAGGTCCCGGTCGCCGAGGTGGCCGAGGAGGAAGTCCTCGGTGAAGAGGACGACGGTGCCGTCGAGGCCGTGCGCGTCCTCCCAGCGGTGCACCTGTCCGGGCAGGATCACGCCCAGGTGGGGCGGGCGGAGCGGCCAGCGGGCCAGGTCGACGACGTGGGTGCCGGTGCCGGAGGTGACGTGGACGATCTCGTGGAAGGTGTGCCGGTGCGGGAAGGCCGCCCGGGACAGCGGGCCGACGGCGTCGAAGCTCCCGGCGGCGAAGGGCACGTCGTCGGGCAGGCGCAGTTCCAGGCGGTGCATGGGCGGCTCGCCGGCTCTCGCGGCGGCGCAGGGGGTGCCGGGTAAGGAGGTGGTGCCACGCATCGTGCCGCTTCCCTCTCGACGACTGGTACAGACCATTCGGGGCGGCTCCCACGATGGCACGGGCACCTCCGACGGGTCACCCCCCGGTCGGCCCCTTCGCCCGCTGCCACCCGCGAAGGCCACCTGCCACCCGAAGGCCCGCTGCGCCCGAACACGGCGGAGGGGCCCGGCTCGCAGCGAGCCGGGCCCCTCACGCGTACGACCGCCGCTACCGGACGAACACGCTCGCCTGGTTCGCCAGGTTCAGGAAGTACTGCGGCGCGAGGCCGAGCACCAGCGTGACCGCCACGCCCACCGCGATGGTGAGCGACGTCAGCGCCGACGGCACGGCGACCGTGGGGCCGTCCGCCTTCGGCTCGCTGAAGAACATGAGCACGATCACCCGGATGTAGAAGAACGCGGCGATCGCCGACGAGATCACGCCGACCACGACGAGCGCGCCCGCGCCGCCCTCCGCCGCCGCCTTGAAGACCGCGAACTTGCCGGAGAAGCCGGAGGTCAGCGGAATGCCGGCGAAGGCGAGCAGGAAGACCGCGAAGACCGCCGCGACGAGCGGCGAACGGCGGCCGAGACCGGCCCACTTGGAGAGGTGGGTGGCCTCGCCGCCCGCGTCCCTGACCAGGGTGACGACGGCGAACGCGCCGATCGTCACGAAGGAGTACGCCCCCAGGTAGAAGAGGACGGACGAGACCCCGCTCGGCGTGGCCGCGATGACGCCGGCGAGCAGGAAGCCCGCGTGCGCGATCGACGAGTACGCCAGGAGCCGCTTGATGTCGGTCTGGGTGATGGCGACGATCGCACCGCCCAGCATGGTGACGATCGCGATGCCCCACATGACCGGCCGCCAGTCCCAGGTGAGGCCCGGCAGCACCACGTACAGCAGGCGGAGCAGCGCGCCGAACGCGGCGACCTTCGTCGCGGCGGCCATGAAGCCGGTGACGGGGGTCGGGGCGCCCTGGTAGACGTCCGGGGTCCACATGTGGAACGGCACGGCGCCGACCTTGAAGAGCAGCCCCGCGAGGACCATGGCGAAGCCGATGAGGAGCAGCGCGTCGTTGCCCATGGTGTCGGCGAGCGCCGGGTCGACGGAGGCGATCGTGCCGTCGACGACGTCGGCGATGGTGGCGTACGAGACGGAGCCCGCGTAGCCGTAGAGCAGGGCGATCCCGAAGAGCAGGAAGGCCGAGGAGAAGGCGCCGAGCAGGAAGTACTTGACGGCCGCCTCCTGCGACATCAGCCGCTTGCGGCGGGCGACGGCGCAGAGCAGGTACAGCGGGAGGGAGAAGACCTCCAGGGCGACGAAGAGCGTCAGGAGGTCGTTGGCCGCCGGGAAGACCAGCATGCCGGCGATGGCGAACAGCGCGAGCGGGAACACCTCCGTGGTGGTGAACCCGGCCTTCACGGCCGCCTTCTCCTGCTCGCTGCCGGGGACGGCGGCGGCCTCGGCGGCGAAGGAGTCGACCTTGTGGCCGTGGTCGGCCGGGTCGAGCCTGCGCTCGGCGAAGGTGAAGATCGCGACGATCGAGGCGAGGAGAATGGTGCCCTGCAGGAAGAGGGCGGGGCCGTCGACGGCGATGGCGCCCATGGCCGCGATGTGGGCCTTGGTGGAGCCGTAGCCGCCGGCCGCCAGGCCGACGACTGCGGCGAAGGCGGCGGCGAGGGCGAGGACGGACAGGAAGACCTGGCCGAGGTAGCGGCCCTTGCGGGGCACGAAGGCCTCGACGAGGACGCTGACGATCGCGGCGCCGATCACGATGAGCACGGGCGAGAGCTGCGTGTACTCGATGTGAGGGGCCGGGATCTTGTTCAGCGGATCGGCCGCTGTCGTCCACAAGCTGTGGACAGCCATGGAACTCACTTGGCGGCCTCCACTTCGGGCTGGGGGTCCTTCTGCTGGACGTCGGACATGGTGTGCTGCACCGCCGGGTTGACGACATCCGTCAGCGGCTTCGGGAAGACCCCGAGGAAGATCAGCAGGGCGATCAGCGGAACGACCACCGCCAGTTCCCGCGGCCGCAGGTCCGGCAGCGTCCGGACCTCCTCCTTCACCGGCCCGGTCATCGTCCGCTGGTACAGGACGAGGGTGTAGAGCGCGGCGAGGACGATGCCGGTGGTGGCGATGACACCGGCCACCGGGTAGCGGACGTACGTCCCGACCAGGACCAGGAACTCGCTGACGAACGGGGCGAGTCCGGGCAGCGACAGGGTCGCGAGACCGCCGATCAGGAACGTGCCGGCGAGCACCGGGGCGACCTTCTGCACACCGCCGTAGTCGGCGATGAGCCGCGAGCCGCGCCGGGAGATCAGGAAGCCGGCGACGAGCATCAGGGCGGCCGTCGAGATGCCGTGGTTGACCATGTAGAGCGTGGCGCCCGACTGGCCCTGCGTGGTCATCGCGAAGATGCCCAGGATGATGAAGCCGAAGTGCGAGATCGACGCGTAGGCGACCAGGCGCTTGATGTCCCGCTGGCCGACGGCGACCAGCGCCCCGTAGACGATGCTGATCAGGGCGAGGACGACGATCGCGGGGGTGGCCCACTTCGAGGCCTCGGGGAAGAGCCCGAGGCAGAACCGGAGCATCGCGAAGGTGCCGACCTTGTCGACGACGGCGGTGATGAGGACGGCGACCGGGGCGGTCGCCTCCCCCATCGCGTTCGGCAGCCAGGTGTGCAGCGGCCACAGCGGCGCCTTCACCGCGAAGGCGAAGAAGAAGCCGAGGAACAGCCACCGCTCGGTGCTGGTCGCCATCTCCAGCGAGCCGTTGGCCCGCGCCTCGGCGATCTCGGTGAGCGAGAAGTTCCCCGCGACCACGTAGAGCCCGATGACGGCGGCCAGCATGATCAGGCCGCCGACCAGGTTGTAGAGCAGGAACTTGACCGCCGCGTAGGAGCGCTGGGCCGCCGCGTTCTCGTCGGAGCCGCTGTGAGCGCGGTCGCCGAAGCCGCCGATGAGGAAGTACATCGGGATGAGCATGGCTTCGAAGAGGATGTAGAAGAGGAAGACGTCGGTGGCCTCGAAGGAGAGGATCACCATCGCCTCGACCATGAGGATCAGGGCGAAGAAGCCCTGCGTCGGCCGCCACCTCTTCGAGGAGGTCTCCAGCGGGTCGGCGTCGTGCCACCCGGCCAGGATCACGAAGGGGATCAGCAGGGCGGTGAGCGCGATGAGCGCCACCCCGATGCCGTCCACCCCGAGTTCGTACCGGACCCCGAAGTCCTTGATCCAGGAGTGGGATTCGGTCATCTGGTACCGCTCGCCGCCGGGCTCGAAGCGCCCGAAGACGACGCCGGCGAGCACCAGCGTGGCGAGCGAGACCAGCAGCGCCAGCCACTTGGCGGCGGTGCGGCGGGCGGCGGGGACGGCGGCGGTGAGGATCGCACCGACCGCCGGCACCGCGGCCGTCGCCGTGAGGAGCGGGAAGGACATGAGCGTTACACCGCCCTCATCAGCAGGGTCGCGGCGATCAGCACCGCAGTACCTCCGAACATGGAGACCGCGTAGGTGCGGGCGTAGCCGTTCTGGAGTTTGCGCAGCCGGCCGGAGAGTCCGCCGACGGAGGCCGCGGTGCCGTTGACGACACCGTCGACCAGGCTGTGGTCGACGTACACGAGCGAGCGGGTGAGGTGCGTGCCGCCCGTGACGAACACGGCGTGGTTGAAGTCGTCCTGGAGGAGGTCGCGGCGGGCGGCCCGGGTGAGGAGCGAGCCGCGCGGGGCGACCACGGGCACGGGCCGGCGTCCGTACTGGAGGTACGCGATGCCGACGCCGACCACCATGACGGCGACGGTGGCGGTGGTGATCGCTCCGGCGCCGATCGGCGGGTGGCCGTGCTCGAAGTTCGTCACCGGCTCCAGCCAGGCGACGAACCGGTCGCCGATCCCGAAGAAGGCGCCCGCGAAGACCGAGCCGAAGGCCAGCACGACCATCGGGACGGTCATCGACCTGGGCGACTCGTGCGGGTGGGGCTCGTGGCCCTCCGCGTCGGGCTGCCAGCGCTTCTCGCCGAAGAAGGTCATCAGCATCACGCGGGTCATGTAGAACGCGGTGATGGCCGCGCCCAGCAGGGTGACCGAGCCGAGGATCCAGCCCTCGGTGCCGCCCTTGGCGAAGGCCGCCTCGATGATCTTGTCCTTGGAGAAGAAGCCGGACAGGCCGGGGAAGCCGATGATCGCCAGGTAGCCGAGGCCGAAGGTGGCGAAGGTGACCGGCATGTACTTCCGCAGGCCGCCGTACTTCCGCATGTCGACCTCGTCGTTCATGCCGTGCATGACCGAACCGGCACCGAGGAAGAGACCCGCCTTGAAGAAGCCGTGGGTCACCAGGTGCATGATCGCGAAGGCGTAGCCGATGGGGCCGAGGCCGGCCGCCAGGATCATGTAGCCGATCTGCGACATCGTCGAACCGGCGAGCGCCTTCTTGATGTCGTCCTTGGCGCAACCGACGATCGCACCGAAGAGGAGCGTGACCGCGCCGACCACGGTGACGACCAGCTGGGCGTCCGGGGCGGCGTTGAAGATGTCGGCGGACCGGACGATCAGGTAGACGCCGGCGGTGACCATGGTGGCCGCGTGGATGAGGGCCGACACCGGGGTCGGGCCCTCCATCGCGTCCCCGAGCCAGGACTGCAGCGGCACCTGGGCCGACTTGCCGCAGGCCGCGAGGAGCAGCATCAGGCCGATCGCGGTCAGCGTGCCCTGGCCGGCCTTGTCGGTCTCCGCGAACACCGGCCCGAAGGCGAAGGTGCCGAACGTGGTGAACATGATCATGATGGCGACCGAGAGCCCGATGTCGCCGACCCGGTTGACCAGGAACGCCTTCTTCGCGGCGGTGGCCGCGGAGGGCTTGTGCTGCCAGAAGCCGATCAGGAGGTACGAGGCGAGGCCGACGCCCTCCCAGCCGAAGTACAGGAGCAGGTAGTTGTCGGCGAGGACGAGCAGCAGCATCGCCGCGACGAACAGGTTGAGGTAGCCGAAGAACCGGCGGCGGCGCTCGTCGTGCTCCATGTACCCGATGGAGTACACGTGGATGAGCGTGCCGACCCCGGTGATCAGCAGGACGAACGTCATCGACAGCTGGTCGAGCTGGAAGGCGACGTCCGCCTGGAAGCCCTCGACGGGGATCCAGGTGTAGAGCCGCTGGTACATGGCCCGGTCGTCGGCGCTCTTTCCGAGCATGTCGACGAAGAGCGCCAGGCCGATGAAGAAGGAGACGGCCGCGAGCAGCGTGCCGAGCCAGTGCCCGGACTTGTCGAGCCGACGGCCGCCGCAGAGCAGGACCGCCGCCCCGAGCAGGGGCGCCCCGACGAGCAGCGCAATGAGATTTTCCACGGTCAGCCCCTCACAGCTTCATCAGGCTGGCGTCGTCGACCGAGGCCGAGTGGCGGGCACGGAAGACGGACACGATGATCGCGAGCCCGACGACGACCTCCGCGGCGGCGACGACCATCGTGAAGAACGCGATGATCTGGCCGTCGAGGTTGCCGTGCATGCGGGAGAAGGTGACGAACGCGAGGTTGCAGGCGTTGAGCATCAGCTCGACGCACATGAAGACCACGATCGCGTTGCGCCGGATCAGCACCCCGGCCGCACCGATGGTGAACAGCACGGCGGCGAGGTACAGGTAGTTGACGGGATTCACCGGGTGGCCTCCTCTTCGTCCCGGTCCCGGCCGAGCCGCTCCTGGGAGCGCTGCTCCAGGGCCTTGAGGTCGGCCATCGCCTCGGTGGACACGTCCCGGATCTGGCCCCGCTTGCGCAGGGTCGAGATGACGGTGAGCTCCGACGGGGTGCCGTCGGGCAGCAGACCGGCGACGTCCACGGCGTTGTGCCGGGCGTAGACGCCGGGCGCGGGCAGCGGCGGCACGTGCTTGCCTTCCCGCACGCGCTGCTCGGAGAGCTCGCGCTGGGTGCGGGCCCGCTCGGTGCGCTCGCGGTGGGTGAGCACCATCGCGCCGACGGCGGCGGTGATGAGGAGCGCGCCGGTGATCTCGAAGGCGAAGACGTACTTGGTGAAGATGAGGGCGGCGAGGCCCTCGACGTTCCCGCCGTACGCCGAGTTGGCGGCGCCGAGGCCGGCGAACTCGGTGAGCGAGGCCTGGCCGATGCCGGCGATCAGCAGGATGCCGAAGCCGAGGCCGCAGGCCGCGGCCCACCAGCGCTGTCCCTTGATGGTCTCCTTCAGCGAGTCCGCGGCCGTGACACCGACCAGCATGACGATGAAGAGGAAGAGCATCATGATCGCGCCGGTGTAGACGACGATCTGGACGATGCCGAGGAAGTACGCGCCGTTGGCGAGGTAGAAGACCGCGAGGACGATCATCGTGCCGGCCAGCGACAGGGCGCTGTGCATGGCCTTCTTCATCAGGATCGTGGCGAGCGCGCCGACGACGGCGACGGTGCCGAGGACCCAGAACTGGAAGGCCTCACCGCTGGAGGTCGCGTAGGCCGCGAGGGTGGCGTTCATGCGTCCGCCCCCTCCGGCTCGCCCTTCTCGCCCTTGGAGGCGGCGACCTGCTGGACGGTGCCGGGCGCGGCCTCGGTGACGAGGCCCCGGTAGTAGTCCTGCTCGGTCATGCCGGGGAAGATCGCGTGCGGGGAGTCGACCATGGTCTCCTCCAGGCCCGCGAGCAGCTGCTCCTTGGTGTAGATCAGGTTCTCGCGGGAGGAGTCGGCCAGTTCGAACTCGTTGGTCATCGTCAGCGCGCGCGTGGGGCACGCCTCGATGCACAGCCCGCACAGGATGCAGCGGGCGTAGTTGATCTGGTAGACGCGGCCGTACCGCTCGCCGGGCGAGTAGCGCTCCTCGTCGGTGTTGTCCGCGCCCTCCACGTAGATGGCGTCGGCGGGACAGGCCCAGGCGCACAGCTCGCAGCCGACGCACTTCTCCAGCCCGTCGGGGTGACGGTTGAGCTGGTGCCGGCCGTGGAAGCGGGGCGCCGTCGTCTTCTGCTGCTCCGGGTACTGCTCGGTCAGCCGCTTCTTGAACATGGCCTTGAAGGTCACGCCGAAACCGGCCACCGGATTCTGGAAGTCAGACACCGTCCGTCTCCTTTCCATCATTCGCAGTAGCGGTATCGGGGGCGCCACTGGCAACGAGGTCCCGGTCGCGCCGGGGCCTGCGCCGCGGCACGGGCGGCAGCGTCTGCCCGGGCTTCGGCGGTACGGGGAAGCCGCCGGCCATCGCGTCGAAGGCGGGCGCGGCCTCGGGGGCGGCCTCGGCCTTCGCCTTCCGGTCGCGGAACAGGTCCACGAGGAAGGAGAGCAACAGCAGTCCGAGGACGGCGCCGGCCACGTACAGGACGATGTTCGAGAAGGCGATGTTCTCGTTCCGCATCGCCCGGACGGTGGCGACCAGCATCAGCCAGACCACGGAGACCGGGATGAGGACCTTCCAGCCGAGCTTCATCAGCTGGTCGTAGCGGACGCGGGGCAGGGTGCCGCGGAGCCAGATGAAGAAGAACAGCAGCAGCTGCACCTTGAGGACGAACCAGAGCATCGGCCACCAGCCGTGGTTCGCGCCCTCCCAGAAGGTGGAGACCGGGTACGGGGCCCGCCAGCCGCCCAGGAAGAGGGTCACCGACACGGCCGAGACCGTCACCATGTTCACGTACTCGGCGAGCATGAACATCGCGAACTTGATGGACGAGTACTCGGTGTTGAAGCCGCCGACGAGGTCGCCCTCGGACTCCGGCATGTCGAACGGGGCGCGGTTCGTCTCGCCGACCATCGTGATGATGTAGATGATGAACGAGACCGGCAGCAGGATCACGAACCAGCGGTCCGCCTGCGCCTCGACGATCTTCGAGGTCGACATCGACCCGGAGTAGAGGAAGACCGAGGCGAAGGCCGCGCCCATGGCGATCTCGTACGAGATCATCTGCGCGCAGGACCGGAGTCCGCCGAGCAGCGGGTACGTGGAGCCGGAGGACCAGCCCGCGAGGACGATGCCGTAGATGCCGACGGAGGCGACCGCGAGGACGTACAGCATCGCGATCGGCAGGTCGGTGAGCTGCATCGCGGTCCGGTGGCCGAAGATCGAGACCTCGTTGCCGGCCGGGCCGAAGGGGATCACGGCGATCGCCATGAACGCGGGGATCGCGGCGATGATCGGGGCGAGGACGTAGACGACCTTGTCGGCCTTCTTGACGATCACGTCCTCCTTGAGCATCAGCTTGATGCCGTCCGCGAGGGACTGGAGCATGCCCCAGGGGCCGTGCCGGTTGGGGCCGATGCGCAGCTGCATCCAGGCGACGACCTTGCGCTCCCACACGATGGAGAAGAGCACGGTGATCATCAGGAAGGCGAAGCAGAAGACGGCCTTGATCAGGACGAGCCACCAGGGGTCCGTGCCGAACATGGACAGGTCTTCGGCCGCCAGGACGTTCGCGGTCATGCCTGCGCCTCCTGCGGGGTCGCCGGGCCGATGCGGACCACGGCGCCGGGGCGGGCGCCGGTGTCGGAGAGGACGCCGCGGCCGGTCGAGTTGAGCGGCAGCCAGACCACGCGGTCGGGCATCTCGGTGACCTGGAGCGGGAGCGTCACGGAACCGGCGGGGCCGGTCACCTCCAGCGCGTCGCCGTCCTTGACGCCGGTGTCGGCGGCGGTGGCGGCGGAGAGCCGGGCGACGGCCGCGTGCCGGGTGCCGGCGAGCGCGGTGTCGCCCTCCTGGAGCCTGCCGAGGTCGAGCAGCAGGCGGTGTCCGGCGAGGACGGCCTCGCCGTCGCCGGGCCGGGGCGCCGGCTGACCGGGCTCGCCGGGCTCGGTGGCCCGCTCCTCGGTCCAGCCGCCGAGCCGGTCGAGCTCGCGCCGTGCGGACCGCAGGTCGGGCAGGGCCAGGTGGGCGTCGAGGGCGTCGGCGAGCATGTGGAGCACGCGCGCGTCGGACGGCGCGAGGGGCCGGGTCATCTGCTCGGGCTTGAGCGCCGCCTCGAAGAGCCGCGCCCTGCCCTCCCAGTTGAGGAAGGTGCCGGGCTTCTCGGCGACGGCGGCGACCGGGAGGACGACGTCCGCCCGCTCGGTGACCTCGGAGGGCCGCAGCTCCAGGGAGACCACGAAGGCGGCGTCGAGGGCCTCGCGCGCGCGGGCCGGGTCCGGCAGGTCGGCGACCTCGACGCCGGCGACGAGCAGCGCGCCGAGTTCGCCGGTGGCGGCGGCCTCCAGGATCTGGCCGGTGTCGCGGCCGTAGCGGTGCGGGAGTTCGCGGACGCCCCAGGCGGCGGCGACCTCCTCCCGCGCGCGGGGGTCGGTCGCGGGCCGGCCGCCGGGCAGCAGCGCCGGGAGGGCGCCCGCCTCGACGGCTCCGCGTTCGCCGGAGCGGCGCGGGATCCAGACGAGCCGGGCACCGGTGGCGGTCGCGGCGCGCAGGGCGGCGGTCAGCGCGCCGGGCACGCCCGCGAGGCGCTCGCCGACGGCGATGACGGCGCCCTCCTGGCGGAGGGCCTCGGCGGCGGCGAGTCCGTCGCCCGCCAGGCCGACCCGGGAGGTCAGCGCGTCCAGCCACTCGGTCTCGGTGCCGGGCGCGGCCGGCAGCAGGGTGCCGCCGGACTTCTCCAGGCCCCGGGTCGCGAAGGCGGCGACCGCGTACGTCTTCTGGCCGTGCTTGCGCCAGGCCTTGCGGAGCCGCAGGAAGACGCCGGGGGCCTCCTCCTCGGACTCCAGGCCGACGAGGAGCACGGCCGGCGCCGCTTCGAGCGAGGTGTAGGTGACGCCGCTGCCGTCCAGGTCGCGGCCGCGGCCGGCGACGGCCGAGGCCAGGAAGTCGGCCTCCTCGCCGGAGTGGATCCGGGCCCGGAAGTCGATGTCGTTGGTGTCGAGGGCGACCCGGGCGAACTTGGCGTACGCGTAGGAGTCCTCGACGGTCAGCCGGCCGCCGGTGAGGACGCCGGTCCGGCCGCGGACGAGGCCGCGGGCGGCTGCCTCCAGGGCCTCGGGCCAGGACGCCGGCTCCAGTTCACCGGTGTCGGCGTTGCGGACCAGCGGGGTGGTGAGCCGGTCGCGCTGCTGGGCGTACCGGAAGCCGAAGCGGCCCTTGTCGCAGATCCACTCCTCGTTGACCTCCGGGTCGTCGGCGGCGAGCCGCCGCATGACCTTGCCGCGCCGGTGGTCGGTGCGGGTGGCGCAGCCGCCGGCGCACTGCTCGCAGACCGACGGCGAGGAGACCAGGTCGAAGGGGCGGGACCGGAAGCGGTAGGCGGCCGAGGTGAGGGCGCCGACGGGGCAGATCTGGATGGTGTTGCCGGAGAAGTACGACTCGAAGGGGTCGCCCTCGCCGGTGCCGACCTGCTGGAGCGCGCCGCGCTCGATCAGCTCGATCATCGGGTCGCCCGCGACCTGGTTGGAGAAGCGGGTGCAGCGGGCGCAGAGCACGCACCGCTCGCGGTCGAGCAGCACCTGGGTGGAGATCGCGACCGGCTTCTCGTACGTCCGCTTGACGCCCTCGAAGCGGGACTCGGCCTGCCCGTGGGACATGGCCTGGTTCTGCAGGGGGCACTCGCCGCCCTTGTCGCAGACGGGGCAGTCCAGCGGGTGGTTGACGAGCAGCAGCTCCATCACGCCGTGCTGGGCCTTCTCGGCGACGGGGCTGGTCAGCTGCGACTTCACCACCATGCCGTCGGTGCAGGTGATGGTGCAGGAGGCCATCGGCTTGCGCTGGCCCTCGACCTCGACGATGCACTGGCGGCAGGCGCCCGCGGGGTCGAGGAGCGGGTGGTCGCAGAAGCGCGGGATCTCGATGCCGAGCTGTTCGGCGGCGCGGATGACGAGCGTCCCCTTGGGGACGGAGATCTCGGCGCCGTCGATGGTCAGCGTCACGAGGTCCTCGGGCGGCACCGGCGCGCTGCCGCCGCCACTGGGGGTGGACGCGATGACGGTCATGCGGTCACCTCCTTGTGGTTGTCCGCCCAGGCGGTCGACTTGGCCGGGTCGAAGGGGCAGGCCCGGCCGGTGATGTGCTGCTCGTACTCCGCGCGGAAGTACTTCAGCGAGGAGAAGATCGGCGAGGCGGCGCCGTCGCCGAGGGCGCAGAACGACTTGCCGTTGATGTTGTCGGCGATGTCGTTGAGCTTGTCGAGGTCGGACAGCTTGCCCTTGCCCGCCTCGATGTCGCGGAGCAGCTGGACGAGCCAGTAGGTGCCTTCGCGGCAGGGGGTGCACTTGCCGCAGGACTCGTGGGCGTAGAACTCGGTCCAGCGGGTGACGGCCCGGACGACGCAGGTGGTCTCGTCGAAGCACTGGAGCGCCTTGGTGCCGAGCATGGAGCCGGCGGCGCCGACGCCCTCGTAGTCGAGGGGCACGTCGAGGTGCTCGTCGGTGAACATCGGGGTGGAGGAGCCGCCGGGGGTCCAGAACTTGAGGCGGTGGCCGGGTCGCATGCCGCCGCTCATGTCGAGGAGCTGGCGCAGGGTGATGCCGAGCGGGGCCTCGTACTGGCCGGGCGAGGCGACGTGCCCGCTCAGCGAGTACAGCGTGAAGCCCGGGGACTTCTCGCTGCCCATCGACGTGAACCATTCCTTGCCCCGGTTGAGGATCGCGGGAACGGACGCGATGGACTCGACGTTGTTCACCACGGTGGGGCAGGCGTACAGACCGGCGACCGCGGGGAAGGGGGGTCGCAGTCGGGGCTGGCCGCGGCGTCCTTCGAGCGAGTCGAGGAGGGCGGTCTCCTCGCCGCAGATGTACGCGCCGGCGCCGGCGTGCACGGTGAGTTCGAGGTTCAGGCCGCTGCCGAGGACGTTCCGGCCGAGGTAGCCGGCGGCGTAGGCCTCGCGGACGGCCTCGTGGAGGCGGCGCAGGACGGGGACGACCTCGCCCCGCAGGTAGATGAACGCGTGCTCGGAGCGGATCGCGTAGCAGGCGATGATCATTCCCTCGATGAGGGAGTGCGGGTTGGCGAAGAGGAGCGGGATGTCCTTGCAGGTGCCGGGCTCGGACTCGTCGGCGTTGACGACGAGGTAGTGCGGCTTGCCGTCGCCCTGCGGGATGAACTGCCACTTCATGCCGGTGGGGAAGCCGGCGCCGCCGCGTCCGCGGAGGCCGGATTCCTTGACGTACGCGATGAGGTCGTCGGGGCTCATCGCGAGGGCCCGCTTGAGGCCCTGGTAGCCCTCGTGGCGCTCGTAGGTCGCCAGGGTCCAGGAGTCGGGCTGGTCCCAGAAGGCGGAGAGCACGGGGGCGAGGATCTTCTCGGGGCTGCTGTTGTCGATCTCGGCGGCCAAGGTCATCACTCCCCCTCCTGACCGGAGGTCTCACCGCGCGGGTGGACGATTCGGTGGTGCGGCTGCTCGCCCTTGGCGAGGCGGAGACCCACGAGCGAGGCGGGGCCGGCCCCGCCGGTGGCCTCGACGGCGCCGGGGCGCTCGTCGGGGAAGCCGGCGAGGATGCGGGCGGTCTCCTTGAAGGTGCAGAGCGGGGCGCCGCGGGTGGGTTCGACGGTCCGGCCGGCCCGCAGGTCGTCCACCAGCTGCTTGGCGGAGGCGGGGGTCTGGTTGTCGAAGAACTCCCAGTTGACCATCACGACGGGTGCGAAGTCGCAGGCCGCGTTGCACTCGATGTGCTCAAGGGTGATCTTGCCGTCGTCGGTGGTCTCGTTGTTGCCGACGGCGAGGTGCTCCTTGAGCTCCTCGAAGATGGCGTCGCCGCCCATGACCGCGCAGAGCGTGTTGGTGCAGACGCCGACCTGGTAGTCGCCGGAGGGCTTGCGCCGGTACATCGTGTAGAAGGTGGCGACGGCGGTGACCTCGGCGGTGGTGAGGCCGAGGAGGTCGGCGCAGAACGCCATGCCGGTACGGGTCACATGGCCTTCCTCCGACTGCACGAGGTGCAGCATCGGCAGGAGCGCCGAGCGGGAGTCCGGGTAGCGGGCGATGATCGCGCGCGCGTCGTCCGTCAGGCGGGCGCGGACCTCGGCCGGGTAGGCGGGGGCGGGGAGCTGGGGCATCCCCAGGCTGACGTTCTCCGTCATCGGTCGACGCCTCCCATCACGGGGTCGATGGAGGCGACGGCGACGATGACGTCGGCGACCTGGCCGCCCTCGCACATCGCGGCCATGGCCTGGAGGTTGGTGAAGGACGGGTCGCGGAAGTGGACCCGGAAGGGGCGGGTGCCGCCGTCGGAGACGACGTGCACGCCGAGCTCGCCCTTGGGGGACTCGACGGCCGCGTAGGCCTGTCCGGCGGGGACCCGGAAGCCCTCGGTGACCAGCTTGAAGTGGTGGATCAGGGCCTCCATGGAGGTGCCCATGATCTTCTTGATGTGGTCGAGGGAGTTGCCGAGGCCGTCGGGGCCGAGCGCGAGCTGCGCGGGCCAGGCGATCTTCTTGTCGCCGACCATGACGGGGCCGGGCTCCAGGCGGTCGAGGCACTGCTCGACGATCCGGAGGGACTGGCGCATCTCCTCCAGGCGGACGAGGAAGCGTCCGTAGGAGTCGCAGGTGTCGGTGGTCGGGACCTCGAAGTCGTAGTCCTCGTAGCCGCAGTACGGGTCGGTCTTGCGCAGGTCGTGCGGGAGGCCCGCGGAGCGCAGGATCGGTCCGGTGGCGCCGAGGGCCATGCAGCCGGTGAGGTCGAGGTAGCCGACGTCCTGCATGCGGGCCTTGAAGATGGGGTTGCCGGTGGCGAGCTTGTCGTACTCCGGCAGGTTCTTCTTCATGGTCTTCACGAACTCGCGCACGGCGTCGACGGCGCCGGGCGGGAGGTCCTGGGCGAGGCCGCCGGGGCGGATGAACGCGTGGTTCATGCGCAGGCCGGTGATCAGCTCGTACAGGTCCAGGATCATCTCGCGGTCCCGGAAGCCGTAGATCATGATCGTGGTGGCGCCGAGCTCCATACCGCCGGTGGCGATGCACACCAGGTGGGAGGAGAGCCGGTTGAGCTCCATGAGCAGGACCCGGATGACGCTGGCGCGGTCCGGGATCTGCTCGGTGATGCCGAGGAGCTTCTCCACGCCGAGGCAGTACGCCGTCTCGTTGTAGAACGAGGTGAGGTAGTCCATGCGCGTGACGAAGGTGGTGCCCTGCGTCCAGGTCCGGTACTCGAGGTTCTTCTCGATGCCGGTGTGGAGGTAGCCGATGCCGCAGCGGGCCTCGGTGACGGTCTCGCCGTCGATCTCCAGGATGAGGCGGAGCACGCCGTGGGTGGACGGGTGCTGGGGGCCCATGTTGACGACGATCCGCTCGTCGTCGGCCTTGGCCGCGGACTGGACGACCTCGTCCCAGTCGCCGCCGGTCACCGTGTAGACGGTGCCTTCGGTCGTCTCGCGGGGAGACGCTTCTGAGGTGGACATCAGCTGTACGACCTCCGCTGGTCCGGAGCCGGGATCTGGGCGCCCTTGTACTCGACCGCGATGCCGCCGAGGGGATAGTCCTTGCGCTGCGGGTGGCCCTGCCAGTCGTCCGGCATCATGATCCGGGTGAGGGCGGGGTGGCCGTCGAAGACGATGCCGAAGAAGTCGTACGTCTCGCGCTCGTGCCAGTCGTTCGTCGGGTAGACGGCGACGAGCGACGGGATGTGCGGCTCGCTGTCGGGGGCCGAGACCTCCAGGCGGATCAGCCGGCCGTGGGTCAGCGAGCGCAGGTGGTAGACGGCGTGCAGCTCGCGGCCCTTGTCGCCCGGGTAGTGGACGCCGGAGACGCCGGTACAGAGCTCGAAGCGGAGTGCCGGGTCGTCGCGCAGGGTGCGGGCCACGCGGACGAGGTGCTCGCGCTCGATGTGGAAGGTGAGCTCGTCGCGGTCGACGACCGTCTTCTCGATGGCGTTCTCGGGGAGCAGTCCCTGCTCCTCCAGGGCGCCTTCGAGTTCGTCGGCGACCTCGTCGAACCAGCCGCCGTACGGGCGGACGGCCGGGCCGGGGAGGCGGATGGAGCGGACGAGGCCGCCGTATCCCGTGGTGTCGCCGCCGTTGTTCGCGCCGAACATGCCACGCTGGAGGCGTACCTCCTCACCGTGGTCCCCGCGCTGGCCCGGCAGGTTCTGCGCGCTCAGCTCCTTCTCGGGGTTCGGAGTTTCGTCACTCACCGGAGCAGACCCTTCAATTCAATGGTCGGCAGCGCCTTGAGCGCCGCTTCCTCCGCCTCGCGGGCCGCCTCCTCGGCGTTCACGCCGAGCTTGGAGCCCTGGATCTTCTGGTGGAGCTTGAGGATCGCGTCGAGCAGCATCTCCGGGCGCGGCGGGCAGCCGGGGAGGTAGATGTCGACCGGCACGATGTGGTCGACGCCCTGCACGATCGCGTAGTTGTTGAACATGCCGCCCGAGGAGGCGCAGACGCCCATCGAGATGACCCACTTGGGGTTGGGCATCTGGTCGTAGACCTGCCTCAGGACGGGCGCCATCTTCTGGCTGACCCGGCCGGCGACGATCATCAGGTCGGCCTGGCGCGGTGAGCCGCGGAAGACCTCCATGCCGAAGCGGGCCAGGTCGTACCGGCCGGCTCCGGTGGTCATCATCTCGATGGCGCAGCAGGCGAGGCCGAACGTCGCGGGGAACACGGACGCCTTGCGCACCCAGCCCGCGGCCTGTTCGACCGTCGTCAGCAGAAAGCCGCTCGGGAGTTTCTCTTCGAGTCCCATAGGTGCCCCTCAGCCCCTCAGTCCCATTCCAGGCCGCCGCGCCGCCACACGTACGCGTAGGCGACGAAGACGGTGAGCACGAAGAGCAACATCTCCACGAGCCCGAAAAGCCCCAGGGCGTCGAAGGTGACGGCCCAGGGGTAGAGGAAGACGATCTCGATGTCGAAGACGATGAAGAGCATCGCCGTCAGGTAGTACTTGATCGGGAAGCGACCGCCTCCGGCGGGAGTGGGCGTCGGTTCGATGCCGCACTCGTACGCCTCAAGCTTTGCCCTGTTGTACCGCTTTGGCCCGATAAGCGTGGCCATGACCACGGAGAAGATCGCAAACCCCGCACCCAGGGCACCGAGCACGAGGACGGGCGCGTACGCATTCACGCTCCTCGCTCCTTCCAGTCGTCCTTGACCGTTGGACCGCACCGCCGGCGTGAAAGATCGCCCCCATGTGAGGCAGTTCACAAGCCCGGCTGCCCCGCATCTTATGCCCGCCCCTCTGTGATCTGCGACACGGGGTGCAGCAAGGACTTTGTGATCTCCACCACCTGACGAAGGATCATGAAGTCGGATGAGCGGTGATCTTGTCGCGCGAAGCGCCCAGGTGATCACCAGATGTGACATCCGGACCGGAAGTCGCTGCTCGGAGGGGGTGTCGCACTATCAAGTGTTGGCCCATGCAAGCAAATTGGTGGTGGACGCATCCGGGTGATAAAGGAACCGCCCATCGCCCGGTCGGGGGGTCCGGCGTACGAAGATGGACGCGTGCGCGCATTCACGAGCGTTCATGAGACGGAAGTGTGACCTGCACCACACCTCGAAGGCTCCGAAAAAGCGGGGCTTGGCCATCCGCGTCAAGAGGTGGTAAGCGTCGGGCAATTCGGACGTTTCATTGAAAACCCTTGATCAAGGGCCGGATGGGCCATGCCCGATTTGCCCGTTACGGCGTCAATAAGGGCGTCAGGGAAGCGGATTGGGTGGTTCCGAACGTAACTGTGGCGCAACCCACGTTTCTTGATGGGAACCACGAACCCCTGATAGCGGTTGTTCCCATGTCCCACACCGCTCACATACCCAGCCACCGGAAGCCCCGCCGCAGCGCCTCGAAGCTCGCCCTGCGGGCAGGAGTTGCCGGTGGCGTCCTCGGCACCATCGCGGTGGCCGGTGCTGCCGGGCCGGCCAATGCCGAGCCGGTGACCGAGACCATCGAGATGCCCACCCTGGGCTCGCTCGACGACGGCTCCGGCCTCGCGAGCGCCGTCGCCGCCTCCGCCGAGGCGTCGCAGCAGGAGGCCCTCGACCAGAGCCTCCAGTCGCAGGAGGACCAGGCCCTGCAGAAGGCCGCCAAGGACGCCAGGACGGCGAAGGCCGAGGCGGACCGCAAGGCCGAGGCCGAGCGCGCCGAGAAGGCCCGCGCCAAGGCCGAGCAGGAGCGCAAGGACGCCGCCGCCCGCGCGTCCCGCGACAACGTGCGCACCCAGCTCACCAGCACGGGCGGCGACTCGTCCGGCACCGGCTCGTCGACGAACGACGCCCCGACGCAGGCCCCCTCCGGCGCCGCCGCCGCGATCGTGGCCTTCGCCCGCGCCCAGGTCGGCGACGCCTACGTCACCGGCGGCACCGGCCCCAACTCGTGGGACTGCTCCGGCCTCGTCCAGGCCGCGTACCGCCAGGCCAACATCGACCTGCCCCGCATCTCGTACCAGCAGTCGAGCATGGGCACGTCCGTCTCCCTGAGCAACCTCCAGCCGGGCGACATCCTCTACTGGGGCAGCCGCAGCGGCTCGTACCACGTCGCCATCTACGTCGGCGGCGGCAAGTACGTCGGCGCGCAGAACTCCGCGACCGGTGTCGTCGAGCGCTCGCTGGACTGGGACATGCCCTCGGGCGCCGTCCGCCTCCTCTGATCGCTTCCGCATCCGCACGACGAAGGGCCGTCACTCCTCGGGGGAGGGACGGCCCTTCGGCGTGTCCGGGGGCGGTCGGAGGCGCCGCCCCCGATCGCCCAACAGGCAGTGAATTCAGGCCAGTTGCGGGTCGGATGGTTTGGGTTCTCTGTCCCAAAGAGCCGTAGACCGAAATCTCTTCATGACGTGTACTTCTCAATCTCGGTTCTCGGCCCCGAAAGGCAACGTCATGCAGAGCACGGTCATCCGGCGCGCCATCGGCACGGCGGTCGCCCTCACCGCCCTCGGCGCCGGCGTCGTGGCCGGCGGCGGAACCGCCGCCGCCGCGACCAAGGACGGCGAGCTGGAGTACCGCGAGTTCGGCCTGTTCTACAACTCCTCCCTGATGGGATCGATCTTCGACCTGTACCTGGCGGACTCCAACCTCGCCGACGACCGCTTCCCCGGCTACGGCTCGGGCCAGGGGGAGGTCGTGGACAACAACGCCGCCTCGTACTTCAACCGCGACCGCGTCACCTGGTACGTCTACACCGGCTCGTTCGCCGGCGGCATCGAGGGCAGCATCCCGGCGAACTACTACGGCAACGCCTCCACGACCTTCAAGAACCAGGTCTCCTCGGCGTACCACTACAAGGCCCGCTGACCCCATGCGTCCACCCACCCCGCGCCCCGCGGCCGCCGCCCTGCTGCTGGGCGCGGCCCTCCTCACCGCCTGCGGCGCCGGCGCCGGCCCCACCGGCCCCGGCGGCCCGCCCGCCCCCGCCGCGCCGCCCGGGGCGACGGACGCCGCACGGCTCGCGTACCCGCTGGACGGCTACAAGCCGACGGACGAGGAGAGCCGCGGCATCGAGCGGGCACAGGCGCTGCTGACCGCCGACTGCATGAAGCGGTTCGGCTTCGCGTACCGGCCGCCGGAGCAGCCGCGGCCCGCCCGCGCCGGCACCGGCTCCCGCTACGGGCTCACGGACGCCGCGAACGCCTCCCGGTACGGCTACGCCCCGCGCGGCGGCGCCGAACCGCCCGGAAAGGCCCCCGAGGCCGACCTCGGCCCCGCGGGCGAACTCGCCCTGGGCGGGCCACCGGTCAGGGGACCGCTCCCGATGAGCCTCGCGGAGTCGGAGCGCACCGACAGCGGCAGGAAGGTCAACGGCCGGAAGGTGCCCGTCGGCGGCTGCGGCCGCGAGGGCTTCCTGCGGATGTACGCGCCCCGGGACGGCGCCGTCGACGCCCTGTTCGTCTTCCGGCTGGAGGCGGAGGCCTTCGCCAAGGCCCGGCAGGACCCGCGGGTCGCCCGGGTCGTCGCCGAGTGGTCGCGCTGCATGGCCGAGCAGGGCTACCGGACCGACGACCCCGTCAGCCCCCAGGAGGACCTCGGGCTGGCCCAGGACACGACCGGCGGCCCCCGGGCCGTCGCCGCCGCCGTGCGGGACGTGGCCTGCAAGGAGCGCACCGGCCTCGTCGGCGTCTGGTACGCCGCCGAGGTCGGCTTCCAGAAGCAGGCCGTCGAGCGGAACGCCGAGACCCTGACCCGGACGAGGTCCGAACTCGACGCCCGGATCAGGCTGGCGGCGTCGCGGAACGACTGACCGCGCCCGCGCCCGGGACCCCGGGCGCAGGACCCCGGGCGCGGGACCCCGGCTCAGGCCTTCGGCGCGACCTTCGACAGGCCGTTGATGATCCGGTCCATGGCGTCGCCGCCCGTCGGATCCGTGAGGTTCGCGAGCATCTTCAGCGTGAACTTCATGAGGAGCGGGTGCGTGAGGCCGTGCTGGGTGGCGATCTTCATGATCTTCGGGTTGCCGATGAGCTTCACGAAGGCGCGGCCGAGCGTGTAGTAGCCGCCGTAGGTGTCCTTGAGGACCTGCGGGTAGTTGCGCAGGGCCAGTTCGCGCTGGGCCGGGGTGGCGCGGGCGTGGGCCTGGACGATGACGTCGGCGGCGATCTGCCCGGACTCCATGGCGTACGCGATGCCCTCGCCGTTGAACGGGTTGACGAGGCCGCCCGCGTCGCCGACGAGCAGCAGGCCCTTGGTGTAGTGCGGCTGGCGGTTGAAGGCCATCGGCAGCGCGGCGCCGCGGATCGGCGTCGTCATGTTCTCCGGGGTGTAGCCCCACTCCTCCGGCATGGACGCGCACCAGGCCTTGAGGACCTCGCGCCAGTCCAGCTCCTTGAACGCGGAGGAGGAGTTGAGGATGCCGAGGCCGACGTTCGACGTGCCGTCGCCCATCGGGAAGATCCAGCCGTAGCCCGGCAGCAGCCGGTCCTGCGGGCCGCGCCGGTCCCACAGCTCCAGCCACGACTCCAGGTAGTCGTCGTCGTGGCGGGGGCTGGTGAAGTACGTCCGCACCGCGACGCCCATCGGGCGGTCCTCCCGCCGGTGCAGGCCCATGGCCACCGAGAGCCGGGTGGAGTTGCCGTCGGCGGCGACGACGAGCGGCGCGTGGAAGGTGACCTCGCGCTTCTCCTCGCCGAGCTTGGCGTGCACGCCGGTGATCCGGCCCGTGCGGTCGTCGATGATCGGGGCGCCGACGTTGCAGCGCTCGTACAGCCGCGCACCGGCCTTCTGCGCCTGCCGGGCGAGCTGCTCGTCGAAGTCGTCGCGCTTGCGCACGAGTCCGTAGTCCGGGTACGAGGCGAGGTCCGGCCAGTCGAGCTCCAGGCGGACGCCGCCGCCGATGATCCGCAGGCCCTTGTTCCGCAGCCAGCCGGCCTCTTCGGAGATGTCGATGCCCATCGCGACGAGCTGCTTGGTGGCGCGCGGGGTGAGCCCGTCGCCGCAGACCTTCTCGCGGGGGAAGGCGGTCTTCTCCAGGAGCAGGACGTCGAGCCCCGCCTTGGCCAGGTAGTACGCGGTGGTGGAGCCGGCCGGGCCCGCCCCGACGACGATCACATCTGCGCTGTGCTCGGAGAGGGGCTGCTCGGTCACGGCGGGGTCTCCCGAAGATTCGACGATGAGGACGTATCGCAGTCTATGGCGGGCGGACGCGGCCGAAACGGAGGGTCGGCCGCCCGCCCGCCGACCCGGTGTGCGTCCCCGCGGACCGCCCGCGGACGGCGCTCCGTCAGGCGGCCTTGAAGCCCCGGTGGAGCGCGACGATCCCGCCGGACAGGTTCCGCCAGGCCACCTTCGACCAGCCGGCCTTCTGGAGCATGGCCGCCAGCGTCGGCTGGTCGGGCCACGAGCGGATCGACTCGGCGAGGTACACGTACGCGTCGGGGTTCGAGGAGATCGCGCGGGCCACCGGCGGCAGCGCGCGCATCAGGTACTCCTCGTAGACCGTGCGGAACGGCGCCCAGGTGGCGTGCGAGAACTCGCTGATGACGACCCGGCCGCCGGGCTTCGTCACGCGGTACATCTCGCGCAGCGCCTGCTCGGTGTCCTGGATGTTGCGCAGCCCGAAGGAGATCGTCACCGCGTCGAAGACGTCGTCGCGGAAGGGCAGCTTGGTGCCGTCGCCCGCCGTGAACGGCATCCACGGGTGGTTCTTCTTGCCGACCCGGAGCATGCCGAGGGAGAAGTCGCACGGCACGACGTACGCGCCGGCGCGGGCGAACGGCTGCGAGGAGGTCGCCGTACCGGCCGCCAGGTCGAGGATCCGCTGCGCCGGGCGCGCGTCGACCGCCTTCGCGACCTCCTTGCGCCAGCGGCGGTCCTGCCCGAGGGAGAGCACGTCGTTCGTGAGGTCGTAGTTCGCCGCCACGTCGTCGAACATGGTGGCGACTTCGTGCGGCTGCTTGTCCAGGGTTGCGCGGGTCACTGGCGTTCGGCCTCGCAGAATCGGGGGTGACGGGCGGGCGGGTTCATTGTCGCAGCGGCGGTGCCGGAAACCGCTCAGCGGGCCCGGTGGACGAGTCGGCCGCCGAGGACGGTGGCGACGCACGTCGACGCGCCGAGGCGGACCAGCGCCGCCCGGTCGGGCACGTCGAAGACGGCGAAGCGGGCCGGGGCGCCCGGGATCAGGCCGGGCAGCAGGATCAGCGGCACCGGCGAGAACGACGGGGGGCCCGGGACCTTCTCCGGGCGGCGGCCGATGGCGAGACCGGCCCGGCGCACCGCGTCCACGGCGGCCCGGTCGCGCAGTTCGCCGGCGACCGCGACCGTCCCGTGGGCGAGCAGCCGCTGCACGCCCCGGCGCGCGGACGCGCCGCGCCGCGAGGCGTCCATGCGGAAGATGCGCTGCGCCCGCTCCCCGGTGATCGGCTCGGTGCCGAACCCCTCGGCCTCCCGCGGGTCCGGGTGGTACATGCCTTCGAGCAGCTCGGGCGCGAACGGGTTGAGCAGCCCCGGGGTGAGGATGCCGGGCCACCGTCGCACCCGCGCCTCGGGCCGCACGGCGACCAGGTCGTCGAAGGGGCCGACGGCGGCGACGCGGTCGCCGTCGACCAGGACCGCGGTCTCGGGCGTCGCCTCGGCGACGTGGATGGTCAGCACGACGGCCTCAGTTCGCGTCCAGGAGCTTCAGCTCGGGGTGGGCCGTGCCGCCCTCGATCGCGGTGGACGAGATGTGCGAGGCGACGCGCTCGTCGACCGGGTCGTTCGCCGGGTCGTCGTGGACGACGATGTGCTCGTACGTCGTGGTGCGCTGCGCCGGGACGCGGTCCGCGGTGCGGATCATGTCGATCATCTCGCGCAGGTTGGAGCGGTGCTTCGCGCCCGCCGAGGAGACGACGTTCTCCTCCAGCATGATCGAGCCGAGGTCGTCCGCTCCGTAGTGGAGCGTCAGCTGGCCGATCTCCTTGCCCGTGGTGAGCCACGAGCCCTGGATGTGGGCGACGTTGTCGAGGAACAGCCGCGCGATCGAGATCATGCGCAGGTACTCGAAGAGCGTGGCCTGCGTGCGGCCCTTGAGGTGGTTGTTCTCGGGCTGGTACGTGTACGGGATGAAGGCCCGGAAGCCGCCCGTCCGGTCCTGCACGTCACGGATCATGCGCAGGTGCTCGATCCGCTCGGCGTTGGTCTCGCCGGTGCCCATCAGCATGGTGGAGGTGGACTCCACGCCCAGCTTGTGGGCGATCTCCATGATCTCCAGCCAGCGCTCGCCGCTCTCCTTCAGCGGGGCGATGGCCTTGCGCGGCCGCTCCGGGAGCAGCTCGGCGCCGGCGCCGGCGAAGGAGTCGAGACCGGCCGCGTGGATGCGGGTGATCGCCTCCTCCACGGAGACGCCGGAGATGCGGGCCATGTGCTCGACCTCGGACGCGCCGAGGGAGTGGATGACCAGCTGCGGGAAGTCCTTCTTGATGGCGGCGAAGTGCTTCTCGTAGTACTCGACGCCGTAGTCCGGGTGGTGGCCGCCCTGGAACATGATCTGGGTGCCGCCGAGCTCCACGGTCTCCGCGCAGCGGCGCAGGATGTCGTCGAGGTCGCGGGTCCAGCCCTTCTTGGTGTCCTTCGGCGCGGCGTAGAAGGCGCAGAACTTGCACGCCGTCACGCAGACGTTCGTGTAGTTGATGTTCCGCTCGATGATGTACGTCGCGATGTGCTCGGTCCCCGCGTACCGGCGCCGGCGCACGGCGTCGGCGGCGGCGCCCAGCGCGTGCAGCGGCGCGGAGCGGTAGAGGTCGAGCGCCTCCTCGGGGGTGATCCGGCCACCCGCGGCGGCGCGGTCGAGAACGGACTGGAGTTCGGCCTTCTCGGTCACCGGGTGCGTCCCTTTCGGAGGGGTTCTGATCGACCGAACCAGCCTACGCCAGCGCTCTTCGCCGCTTCAGCAGGGTGCCGTGCGAGGTTCCGCGCCGGGGCAACCACCCGGGCACCGGACCCCTCTCTCCCTTCGGAATCACCCGATCCGCCCCGAAGGAACCGGAGTCGCACCATGGCACGCCCGTCGTCCTGGAGGTCCCTCCGCCGCGAGCCCGGCGCGTCCGGAAAGCCCGGCGCGTCCGGACCACCCGGCGCGTCCGGCGGACGGCCCGGCGCGTCCCGGGCCGTCCGCTCCCTGGCGGTCGCCCTCGCGCTCGCCGCGCCGCTCGCCCTGCTCGGGGCGCGGGACGGCGGCGGGGGCGAGCCGCTCGTCTTCGGCGGTCCGCTCTCGGGTCCGAGGGCGGCGCCGGGGCAGCCCGTCACCGTGTACCCGACGGGCCCCCTGGCGCGGTTCACCGTCGCCGGGTCGGTGGACGACGGCACGCGCATCGGGGTCACGACGCTCACGGGCCGGAAGTCCGGATTCACGGGCAAGGTGTGGGTGTGGGCGCCGCCGCAGTATTTCGACCCCCGGTACGCGCACAGCGGGTTCCCCGTCCTCGTGGCGCTCCCGGGCGGGCACGGATATCCGGGGAATTACTGGCGCGGGACGGATCTCGGGCTCCAGGCGGGCATCTCCCGGTGGTCCCGGGCGGGAAAGAGCCTTCCGTTCATCGTCGCGATGCCCGTCCTCAATCCGGACTTCGACCACTACTACGACGGCAGTGATATTCCGGGCCGCCCGAGAATGGGGACGTGGATCGCGGAGGACGTGCCGGATTTCGTCCGCGCGAATTTCCGGACGTTCGCGTCGCGCGACGGCTGGGCGTTCATGGGGTCGTCGTCGGGCGGTTTCGTGGGCCTCAAGTCGGTGCTCCAGCACCCGGACCGCTTCAAGGCCGTCATCGCGTCGGGGCCCGACACCGTGCCGGACTCCCCGCTGTGGCGGGGGCACGAGCGCGAGCGCCGGGCGAACGACCCCGGGCGCCTCGCGGCGGCCCTGGGCCGCCGCCCGGACCTCCCCCGCAACGTCGTGTACCTGGCCTTCCAGCTCGGCTCCGGGGAGACCGGCCTCGGGCCGAAGGTGAAGCGGTTCATCCGTACGTACACCAAGGGCCCGGTGAAGAGCAGGCTCCAGGTGATACCGGGCGGCGGGCACAACGCCCGCACCTACATGAGGGGCCTGGAGGCCGGCTCGATCGAGTGGATCAGCAGGCATCTGCAGCCCCCGGTGCCGGACCGGGGCACGTCGTGGCGGGGCGACGCGTAGGCGGGCCCGGCCCTAGCGGTGGGCGGGCGGCAGGAGTTCGACGGTGACGTCCGCGGGGTAGCCGGTGGTGGCGCCGGTCCTGCGGGCGAACTCGCGGACCCCGGCGAGCTGCTCGGGGCCGAAGCGGAAGTCGAGCGTACGGAAGTACCGCTCCAGGAGTTCGGCGTCGAAGGTCTCCCAGCGGGCGGCCTGCTCCGCGACCTTGGCGACCTCTTCGAGGGAGAGGTCGCGGGAGGCCAGGAACGCCTGGTGCACGTCGTGGACGGTCTCCGGCTCGCGCGCGAGGAAGTCCTTGCGGGCCGCCCACACGGCGAAGACGAACGGCAGGCCCGTCCACTCCTTCCACATGAGGCCCAGGTCGTGGACCTGGAGGCCGAGCCGGGGCGCGTCGTGCAGCGAGGCCCGGAGGGCCGCGTCGCCGATCAGGACGGCCGCCTCCGCCTCCTGCATCATCAGGCCGAGGTCCGGCGGGCAGGTGTAGTAGGCGGGCTCGACCCCGTACCGCTCGGAGAGCAGCAGCTGGGCGAGGCGGACGGAGGTGCGCGAGGTGGAGCCGAGCGCCACGCGCGCGCCGTCCAGCTCTTCGAGGGGGCGCTGGGACACGATCACGCAGGACATGACCGGGCCGTCGCAGCCGACGGCGATGTCCGGGAGGGCGACGAGGTCCTCCGCGTTCCTGAGGTACTCGACGAGGGTGATGGGCCCGATGTCGAGGTCGCCCCGGACCAGCCGCTCGCTGAGCTTCTCCGGGGTGTCCTTCGTCAGCTCCAGGTCGAGGAGCGTGCCGGTGCGTGCGAGCCCCCAGTACAAGGGGAGGCAGTTCAGGAACTGGATGTGTCCGACGCGGGGCCGGCTGCGCTGGTGGTCGTCGGTTGCATTGTCCACATCGTGAGGCTAGACCCGTCTCGCACCGTGGGCATCGCCGGGGCGCCGCCGGGGCGTCGCCGGGGCGTCGCCGGGGTTCCGCGGGGGTCTCTCCGGAGGCATGTGCGTCAGCACGCGGAAGAAGATCAAACATGTGGGTGAAGTGATCTTTCCCTCTACCGCCCCGAGCGTCCTGCGTGCTACGCTCAACGCAAGTTGCAGTTTGGTTTCCCTTGCAGTACAGAGCCTGCGGAGCATGTGACCCGCAGGCTTTTGTAGTTTTCAGACTTGTTTGCAGGTTCTGGAGCAGGGCGACCCTTTGGCCCATAGGAGGGCTCATGGCTACCGGAACCGTGAAGTGGTTCAACGCTGAAAAGGGCTTCGGCTTCATCGCCCAGGACGGCGGCGGCCCGGATGTCTTCGTCCACTACTCCGCGATCAACGCGAACGGCTTCCGTTCGCTCGAGGAGAACCAGCTCGTGACCTTCGACGTCACGCAGGGCCCGAAGGGCCCGCAGGCGGAGAACGTCTCCCCGGCCTAAGGTGCCTGGGTCGGCGAACACGCACGACTAGAGCAGTACCCAAGGAGCCCCGCTCCGTGCCGCACGGCACGAGCGGGGCTCCTGCCTTTCCGCCCCCGCGCGGGGCCCGGTCAGCAGTTCGGGATCACGGTCCCGTTGTTGTCGCGGGCCTCGTCGTTGCCCCAGCGCGACAGGTAGTAGGCGGAGACGTACGCTCCGTTGCCGTTCTTCCCGGCGTAGACGGTGTCGAGGTCCGTCCTGAGCCACCAGTGGTTGTAGTTGCCGGAGCCGTCCCGGATCTCCTTGCCCCAGACCTTGCAGTAGACGTAGTTCGTCCCCGCGTTCAGCACGCCCTGCGGGGCGTTGGTGTTCGCCTGGGCGTAGCCGGTGGCGTTGGCGAACGTGTCCACCCAGTACTTGCCGCCCCCGCCGCCCGAGCAGCCGTTGTCGCTGGTCAGGGACTTGGAGCCGTACGAGCCCGGATAGGGCGCGAGGGAGGCTCCGTTGATCACGATCGACTGCCCGACGCCGTTGTAGAGCTGCTCGTAGTGGATGTGGGCGCCGGAGCTGTTGCCCGTGGTGCCGGTGGTGCCGATCTGCTGGCCCTGGGAGACCTGGGCACCGTCGGCGACCGCGTACGCGTTGAGGTGGAAGTAGTACGTCTTCCAGCCGCCGCCGTGGTCGATCACGATGTAGTTGCCCGCGCCGCTCGGCTGCGCGTAGCGGTAGGCGGTGCCGGACGCCGAGGCCAGGACCGGGGTGCCGGCCGTCGTACCGCCGTCGGACCGGATGAAGTCGAGCGCCTGGCGGACCTCCGCCGAGTGGTGGCTGTACGTCCAGGTCTGGCCGCACGGGAACGGCGCCTTGAACAGCGGCGCGGCCTGTGCGGGCGCCGCGGTGACGAGCGCGGTGAGCAGCCCCGCGACGAGCGCGAGGAGGGTGCCGAGCGGGGTGATCCGTGCACGCATGCGTCCTCCGGTGGGGGTGTGGGGCGAGACGGGACAAGGGGCGACGCGCGTTGAACGCACCACAGCGTGCCGGAAGATCGCAGGTCGCAGTAGCCCGCAAAGACCACACTCGTACCACCCCGGTTACGTAGGCTGAACACATGACCGAACGGAAACCGCCCGGCGTCGACTTCGAATCGTTCGTGGACCGGCAGATCCGCGAGGCCGCCGAGCGCGGCGATTTCCGGAGCCTCTCCGGCTTCGGCAAACCCCTCCCCGACGACTCCGCCCCCTACGACGAACTGTGGTGGATCAAGGGCAAGATGCACCGCGAGGGCGCCTCCGTCCTCCCGCCCTCCCTCACCCTCCGCAAAGAGGCCGAGGACGCGGAGGCCGCCGTCGCCTCCGCCGTGTCCGAACGCCAGGTCCGCCGCATCCTCGGCGACATCAACACCAAGATCGCCGAAGCCCTCCGCCGCCCGCCGGCCGGCCCGCCCCTGAACCTGACACTCTTCGACGTCGACGCGGCGGTCGAGCGGTGGCGGCGGGAACGGGCTTAGGGCTCTATGGAGGGGGCCGGGTCCATGGAGAGATCCGGCCCGGCGGAGCCTCCACCGAGGCCCCCCGCCCGGACGGCCTCCACCCAGAGGAGCCCCCATGAACAGCGCCGCCCTGCTGGTCGACTCCTTCGGCCGGATCCGCGAGGTCGTCCACGAGGTCGTGGACGGCCTCACGGACGAGCAGCTCGCCGCCCGCGTCGACCCCGACGCCAACACGATCGCCTGGCTCGTCTGGCACCTCACCCGCATCCAGGACGACCACCTCTCCGACGCCTTCGCCACCGACCAGCTCTGGACCTCCGACGGCTGGTCCACCCGCTTCGACCTGCCCTTTCCCCCTCTCGCCACCGGCTACGGCCACACCAGTGCCCAGGTCGGCGTGGTCCGGGCCCCCGCCGACCTCCTCCTCGGCTACCACGACGCCGTCCACGCCCGCACCGCCGACCTGGTCGCCACCGTCACCAACGCCGACCTCGCCCGCATCGTCGACACCTCCTGGGACCCCCCGGTCACCCTCGGCGTCCGCCTCGTCTCCGTCGTCGCCGACGACCTCCAGCACGCCGGGCAGGCGGCGTACGTGCGGGGTGTGGTGGAGCGGCGGGGCTGACCCCCCGGCCCGGCGTGTCGCGGCGTGTCGCGGCAGCCGACAGGCCCGGTCATCCCCCTGACGCGTGTCAGCAGTGGCTGGTAACCTCCGGTCGATCTTCATGCGAGGCGATGCTCCGGCGGGGGGTACCACCGGCCGCCTCCACGTGTCACGGCCGCGCGTCCACGACGCCGCGGCCGCCCCTGGGGAGGGACCGCTCGATGGACCGCTCGACGAACCGTTCACGCCTGTCCGGACGCCGCCTCGGCGTCGCCGTCCTCGTCTCGCTCGCCGTCACGGCGGGAGTACCGAGCGCCCTGCCGGCGGTGGCCGCGCCGTCGGCGGAGGCCGGAGCGGCGAACGCGACGGCGGCCGTGCCGTACGGGGCGGGTGACCGTCTCTGGGGCCTGGGCCGGACGGGCTTCCTCACCCTGGACGGAACCGATCCGAACACCGTTCGTTGGACCCGCCTCGTCGACGGCTCGGTGAGCACGTTCCCCGCGGGGCACTTCCTGCGCCGTTCCGTCGATTCGGACATCGTGGTCGACGAGTGGCGCGGGGACGGTTACACGCTCAAGGACATGGCTGCCGGAGGCAAGAACCTGCTCTCGGTCAGCCTGAGCCAGGTGGGTTCCGGCGCGCGGTACGTCGGGGCCGTCCGCTCGACCCTCCTCGTGTCGACCGCCAACAGCACCGGGGGCAAGGACCTCCACCTCTACGAGCCCGGCGAGGGCGCGCCGGCGAAGCGGACGGTGACCGGCCTGCCGGCGGACTTCACGGGGATGTACCCCGCAGGGGCGGCGGGCGACGACGTCGTGCTCTCGTACACGACCGGCTCGGGCGGGACACGCCATCACTGGGCGATCCTGAACCTGAAGAGCGCCACCGTCACCACGCACCGCGACCTCCCCGGCGCGAGCTCCGCACCGGCCGTGTCCGCCACCCACATCGCCTGGACCGAGTCCAACGCGAGCGGAGTCGCGACCGTGGTCGTCCAGGAGCGCGCCACCGGCAAGATCGTCCAGCGCACCCCGATGGCCGAGCCGGGGCAGCTCTCCGTCCATCTGGTCGGCAACTGGGTCACGTACTCCCGCCACGGCGGCCTGGAGGACTTCCCCGCCAGCCCGCTGCACGCCCTGACGGCCCGCAAGCTGACCGACGGCACGACCCGCAGGCTCCTCGACCACACGGTGTCGGACATCGACGCCCCCGACGGTGCGTTCGGCGTCCGAGGCGGCACGGTGGCGGGCGGCGAGGGCCTCTACAAGATCGCCCCCGGAGCCGACGGGGCCCCGGTCGTCACCCGCCTGGCCGCCACGGGCGAGCCGACGAAGGTCGCCCTGGTCAGCCACGACATCCCGACCGTGGTGGACCTCGACCGCAACGGCGGCCGCCTCGACATGGCGTGGCAGCTGAGCCGGAACAACGTGTCCATGACGGTCACGATCCGCAACACGCGCACGGGGGAATCCTGGACGGAGAACGCCCTGCCGTCCCTCCTCGGCGAGGACTACCCCCAGCCGATGCGCGCGACCTGGACCGGCGCCCTCCCCTGGAACGGCGTCCCCGACATCTGGACCGCCGCGCCCAGCGGCCCGTACACCTGGGAGATCACCGCCCAGCCGGCCAACGACATCGGCCCGGCCCTCAAGGCCTCCGGCTCGTTCACCGTCACCCGCAAGACCGGCCTGCACGACTACGACGCCGACGGCTCGCCCGACGTCCTCGCGCGGGACACCTCCGGGCGGCTGCTGATCGGCGACGCCTTCTACTCGCCGTACGGGGGACAGCTCGACCAGGCCCCGTTGCGGCAGGTGGGCACCGGCTGGCAGGTCTACGACCGGATCGAGGCCGCAGGGAACCTCGGCGGCTCGGCGGTCAGCGACGTCGTGACCCGGGACAAGTCGGGTGGCCTGTGGCTCTACAAGGGCACGGGTGTCGCCAAGTCCCCGCTCGCGGCCCGGGTGCGGATCGGCACGGGCTGGCAGGTCTACGACCAGTTCACCGGCGGCAGCGACCTCACCAACGACGGCCGCCCGGACGTCGTCGCCACCGACAAGACCGGCGGCCTCTGGCTCTACCCCGGCACCGGCAACGCCAACACCCCCCTCGGCGCCCGCAAGAAGATCGGCACCGGCTGGGGCACCTACAACCAGATCACCGCCACCGGCAACATCGCCGGCGCCCCCGCCGGCGACCTCGTCGCCCGCGACAGGAACGGCGACCTCTGGATGTACCTCGGCCTCGGCAACGGCACCTTCGCGCCCCGCACGAAGATCGGCACGGGCTGGGGTCCGTACGACCAGCTGGTCGGCATCGGCGACGCGAACCGCGACGGCCGTCCGGACCTGTACGCCGCCGGGCCGTACAACGGTGGCCCGGAGGCGTACCTCTACAACAGCACCGGATCCTGGAAGACCCCGCTCCGTGCACGGGAGATGGTCAGCGCGCTCGGATACGACCCCGAGCGCTTCTTCAACCTCTTCGCCTGACCGTATCGCTGTGACCGCACAGCCCACCCCGTACAACCACCTCGGCTGGTCATGAGTCTGACTACGCGATACGCACATGCGTCCGTATCGCTCGGTCCGTTGAAGGGAACACTTTGCCTTCCGCACGCCCCTCGCGTCGCCGCCTCGTCGCCGCCGCCACCGCCGTCCTCGCCGTCACCGCCGGCATCCCGGCCGCCGCCCCGGCCGCCTTCGCCGCCACCCCGGCCCTCGCCACCGTCACCACCGGTGTGAACGAGTCCGCCCCGGTCCCGTTCCCGGCCGACGCGAAGATCACGGGCGCCGGGACCACCGGTTTCCTGTCGCAGGGGCCCAACGACCAGTACGGCGATCAGCAGCTGCGCTGGACGCCGTACGACGGCAGCGCGCCGACCGACTTCACGTCGGCGAACGCCGGATACGACACCACGGGGACGGACGTCTTCGTGCGCGGGGACATGTCCCCGGCGCGGCAGTTCCGTTCGGTGACGCTGAGGGACCTCGGGAACCCCGGCGCCGGCTCCGTCTCCTTCGACCTGGGCTCGCTGTTCGCCACGTACGTCAAGGCGGTCGGACCCCGAACGGTCCTCGCCAAGACGAAGCCGGATGACCTCGGCAAAGAGCAGCTGCTGATCGTCACCGACGAGAACGGGACCAAGCACAGCCGGGCCGTCACCGGACTGCCCGGCATCACACACAGCTTCTTCACCAACGCGCCCGCCGTCGACGGCAAGGTGATCGTCGGCTACGCCGCCGGCACCTTCGAGGAGCCCACGGCCGGACGGGCCGTCATCGACCTGGAGACCGGCGCGGTGGTGGAGACGTACCCCGCCGCCACGGTCGGCTACCTGAGCAGCGCTCTCGCCCTGTCGGCCACCCATGTCGCCTGGATGGACTCCGACCCGAGCGGGACCGCCGTCGTCACGGTGAACCGCGCGACGAAGAAGGCCAGCCGGATCGCCGTGAACGCCGCGAGCGCCTCCGACGGGTACCACCTCGGCCTGGTGAAGAACTGGCTGGTGTACGGCGTGCCCAGCAAGCTCACCGAGCCCGGGAAGTTCCCCGACACACAGCTGACGGCCCTCAACCTGGCGGCCGGGGAGCTGGAGCCCGGCGATCCGGTTCCCGTCAACGACCCCGTCCAGCTGACGGACTACGCCTCCTCCACGGCGGCCGCGGCCGACGGCACCCTCCTGGTGCGCGGCGGCACGGTCGCGAAGGGCGAGGGCCTCTACCGGGTCTCGCCGGGCACGAGCCAGGAGCCCACCGTCGAGCTCGTCGCCACGACGAACCAGCCGACCGCGCTCACCTACCTCGACGCGCAGGTCCCGGCCACCATCGACCTCGACAGCACCCGCCAGATCGACCTCAAGTGGCAGCTGTCGCGCGGCAACGCCGACGTCACGGTCACGCTCACCCACCAGCGCACGGGCCGGACCTACACCCGCAAGCTGGCCGTCGCCCCCGGGACCGCCGGTACCTTCGGCATGCGCTGGGCGGGCGTCTTCGACGCACCGGTGGGGGAGGCCGCGAAGTCCGCCTACAACGGCGACTACACCTGGTCCCTCCAGGCGAAGCCGCAGAACGGCATCGGCCCCGACGTCGCCAAGTCGGGCTCCTTCAAGGTCACCCGCACCGTCAAGTCCCACGACTTCGACGACAACGGCTCGCCCGACCTCTTCACCCGGGACGGCGCCGGCGTCCTGCGCCGCATCGACACCGCCTACGACCCCGGCACCAAGCGCCTGCTCGCGGCGGGTCAGCCGGTCGTCGTCGGCACCGGCTGGCAGGTCTACGACCGGATCGAGTCCGTCGACAACGTGGCGGGCACGTCCGCCCCCGACGTCCTCGCCCGGGAGAAGAACGGCAACCTCTGGCTCTACCAGGGCAAGGGCGACGGCGGCTTCGCCACGCGGGCGAAGATCGGCACCGGCTGGCAGGTCTACACCCACATCGCCGGCGGCTCCGACCTCACCAACGACGGCAAGTCGGACATCCTCGCCACGGACACCACCGGCGGCCTCTGGCTCTACCCCGGCACCGGCAACGTCAACACCCCCCTCGGCGCCCGCAAGAAGATCGGCACCGGCTGGGGCATCTACAACTACATCGGCGCCACCGGCAACATCGGCGGCACGGCCGCCGGCGACCTCATCGCCACGGACACCACCGGCGCCCTCTGGCTCTACCCCGGCAAGGGCGACGGCACCTTCGCCGCCCGCACGAAGATCGGCACCGGCTGGCAGTCGCAGGGCGAGCTGGTCCCCCTCGGCGACGCCACCCAGGACGGACTCAACGACCTCTTCACGTTCCGCTCCGGCTTCTACGCCGGCACGGGCAACCTGAACGCCCCCCTGGCGCCGAACACCGGCACCGAAGTCCTGAACAACACCGGCGTGAACACGATCGTCTTCTGATCTGACCCGGGCGCGGCGGATCAGCCGCCGCGCCCGTACCCCCTGGAGAGGAACACCGCTTTGTCCCGAACCCGTACGACCAAGCGCCGTCTCGCCTTAGCCGTCACCGCCGCTCTCGTCGCCACCGCGGCTCCCCTCGTGGTCGCCCCCGCGGCCCTGGCGACCACGGCGACCGCCGCGACGACGCAGCAGGACGCCCTCACCGTGCCGGTCGGCACGGTGGTGCTCAGCAGTGGCCCCACGGGCTTCCTGACGCGCCACAGCGAGGCGTCGACGAGCGTCTACACCTGGACGCGGCGCGAGGACGGGGTGCGGACCAGGCTGCCGGGACAGTTCTACGCGGGAAGTCCCGGCACGGACATCGTCGTCAGGACCGACGGCGGCGCCTTCACGTACGTCGACATGGCCACGGGCGCCGAGCTGGTCAGCTACGACGAAAGCGCGCTCGGCGTGACCGCGTACCGGCACGAGTTCGCGGGCACGACGCTCGTCGTGTCGGAGGGTGGGGCCAACCGCCGGGCGATCCACCTGTTCAGCAAGGACGACCAGGGCCGGCTCGTCGACCGCAGGCCGACGGGCATACCCGAGGACGCCTCGTTCGGGCACTTCTCGGCCGGCTCGCCGGGCACGCTCGTCGTGCAGTACGACACCCGCGTGGACGGCACCTACCGCAGCCGTATGGCCGTCGTGGACGTGGCCTCGGCCACCGCGGTCGAGACGTTCGACGCCCTCCAGGTGAGGGCCGTGACCGTGTCGGCCGTGTCGGCGACCCACGTGGCCTGGATCGAGGGGCTCGGCGCCACCGGGCCGGACACGCTCGCCGTCGCCCGGCGAGGCGGGACGGACGTCGAACGCGTACCGCTGGAGTCGACCTCCGCCACGTACGTACGACTCCTCGGCGACTGGGTCCTCTACGGCGCGACCAACGGCGCCACCGCCACGCGCCCCGACCCCCTCCACCAGGTGACCGCCCGTTCCCTGAAGACCGGCGAGACAGTCAAGGTCCTCGACCAGGTCTCCACCGTCACCCAGGCCGACGACGGCACCCTCATCGTGACGGGCGGCGCCCTCGGCCAGGACAGGGGCCTCTACCGGATCACCCTGGACGAGACAGGCACCCCCACCGCATCCCTCCTCGCGACCACCGGCGTCCCGACCGCGCTCACCCTGACGGACGAGATCGTCCCCCCCGCGGTCGACTTCGACCGCAACCACGGGATCCAGCCCCTGACCTGGACGTTCAACCGCTCCCAGGTGGACTTCGCCCTCACGCTGACCCACACCGCGTCCGGGAAACAGCGCACCCGCTTCACGCCGCCCCCGCCCGGAACGGACTTCACCGTCGGCTGGGACGGCACCTTCGACGACGGGACCGGCGTCCCCAGCGGCACCTACACCTGGAAGATGACCGCCGAGCCCGCCAACGGCATCGGTCCCGCCGTCGAGCGGTCCGGCACCTTCACGGTCACCCGGACCCCGAAGCCCCACGACTTCGACGACAACGGCTCCCCCGACCTCCTCGCCCGCGACGGCGCCGGACAGCTCCTCGCCTACGACACCTCGCAGGCCCTCGCCGACGCCACCCCCACGCCCCTGAAGCCCACCATCCTCGGCACCGGCTGGAACATCTACGACCGCGTCCTCGCCCCCGGCAATCTCGGCGGCACACCTCACGCCGACGCCCTCGCCCGCGAACGCAACGGCAACCTCTGGCTCTACCCTGGCAGCGGCAAGGCCCTCGCCCCGCGCATCAAGGTCGGCACCGGCTGGCAGACCTACGACCTGATCACCGGCGGCAGCGACCTCACCAACGACGGCCGCCCGGACGTCGTCGCCACCGACAGGACCGGCGGCCTCTGGCTCTACCCCGGCACCGGCAACGCCAACACCCCCCTCGGCGCCCGCAAGAAGATCGGCACCGGCTGGGGCACCTACAACCAGATCACCGCCACCGGCAACATCGCCGGCGCCCCCGCCGGCGACCTCGTCGCCCGCGACACGAGCGGCGTCCTCTGGCTCTACCTCGGCAAGGGCGACGGCACCTTCGCACCCCGCACCAGGATCGGCGCCGGCTGGAACGCCTACAGCCACATCGTCGCCCCCGGCGACACCGACCACGACGGCCGCAACGACCTCGTCGGCTACGGCGACGCCGACGGCCAGCTCTACTCCTACAAGGGCACTGGCGACTGGCGCCGGCCCTTCACCGGCCGCACCCACCACTTCAACAGCACCCTCGGCAGGCAGCCCGTCACCCTGTTCTGACCCCCACCGGCACGGTCGCCCAGACCGTCTTTCCGACACACCGACCCTTCACCCCCCACGCGGTGGCGAGGGCGGCCACGAGCAGCAGCCCGTAGCCGCCCTCGTCGGGCTCGTGTGTCGGCTCGGGCCGCCGTTCGCCCCGCGCGTCGGACAGCTCGATGTGTACGTGCCCCTCGCCCCGTTCCAGCCGCACCTCGAAGTCTCTGCCCGCCACCCTGCCGTGGAGGGCCGCGTTGTTCGCGAGCTCGGCGACCACCAGCTCCGCCGCCTCCGCGGCGGGGCCGGTCACGCCCCAGTCGTGCAACTGCTGTACGGCCAGTAACCGCGCCAATCGCGCGCCCCGGCGCGTCGCCGAGAGCCGGAGCGTGAACTCACCGGTTGGGGTGGAGGTTTCGGATTTCATGCCCCCGACCCTGGCCCCCCAGCCGTACCCTGACCAGCAGCGACGCGACGACGCTGGGTAACTGTACGGGTGCGCCACGAGGGCGGTACGGATGTCGGGGAACGAGGAGGAGCGGCCGGAACGGCCCTCCGAGGTGGACGGGACGGCGCACCTCTTCCGTGCGCTCGGGAAGATCATCAAGGTGCTGCGGAGGAACGCGGGCCTGAGCCAGGCGGAGCTGGCCGAGATCACGCATTGCAGCGAGGACTTGGTGTCCTCGATCGAGCGGGGGGTGCGGACGCCGCAGCCGGACTTCTTGCAGCGGGCCGACCTGGCGTTGGGGGCAGGGGGCGTGCTGGCGGCGGCGGTGGATGACGTGCGGGAGGCGTTGGCGCGGGTGCGGGTGCGGCATCCGGATTGGTTCCAGGACTTCGCAAAGGCGGAGGCGGCAGCAGTGGCGCTGCACTACTACGCCGTGCAGGCGGTGCCGGGGATTCTGCAGACGCCCGCCTACGCCCGCTCGCTCTTTGAGCACCGTCGCCCGATGCTGGACGAGACGACCGTCGAGAAGCGAGTAGCCGACCGTATCTCCCGTCAGGCACTCCTGGATAAGTGGCCCGCGCCGACGATCAGCTTCGTTCTGGAGGCGGCCGTCGTGCTTCGCCCGTTCGGTGGGCCCGAGGTTCACCGCGAGCAGCTACGGCGCATCCTGGACGTTGCGCGGAGACGCACAGTCGACTTCCAGATCATGCCCTTGGATCGACATCAACACCCCTATCTTGATGGCACGTTCACCCTGCTCACACCCAAGGGTCGGCGAGAAGCCGCGTACACCGAGATCTACGGACACGCTCGACTGATCACCGACCCCGAAGAGGTCCGCCAGTACACCGAACGGTATGGAATCATCCGGTCGCAGGCACTCACGCAACACGAGTCGCTGACGTGGATCGAGAAACTGCTGGGAGAACGATGAACACCGAGCATCTGGCCTGGTTCAAGAGCAGCTACAGCGACGCCGAGGGCGGCAACTGCATCGAAGTCGCCTACGACTGGCGCAAGTCCAGCTACAGCAGCGCTGAAGGCGGCGAGTGCGTCGAGATCGCCGCCCACCCCACCCTCGTCCACATCCGCGACTCCAAGAACCCCCACGGCCCCCAGCTCGCCGTATCCCCCACCTCCTGGGCCAAGTTCCTGGACGTAGCATCCGGGGCGTGATCTCCAAGAACTTCGTTCTCTTCGACGTCGACGGCACTTTGATGGACGCCGTCGAGAACCAGCACCGCATGTGGCACGAGTGGGCCGCGCGGTACGGGCTCGATGGGGACGACGTGTACGCGGTCGCGCTGCGGACGCGGCCCGTGGAGACGTTCGCGACCGTCGTGCCGGACGCGGACCCGGACAAGTGCCTCGCCCTCCTGCACGAGTTGGAGGACGAGGACGTCCGTACGGGGACGTACGGAGCCTTCGAGGGGGCCGCCGAGCTGCTCGCGGGCCTGCCGGAGGACCGGTGGGCGCTGGTGACGTCGAACTACGAGCACCGGGTGCGGGGGCGGTTCGAGCGGACCGGGCTGCCGCTTCCCGGGCTGATCATCGACGCGGCTTCGGTGACGGAAGGGAAGCCGTCGCCGGTGCCGTATCTGATGGCGGCGGAGAAGTTGGGCGCGGATCCGGCGGACTGTCTGGTGATCGAGGACGCGCCGTCGGGCGTGCGGTCGGGGCTGGCTGCCGGGATGACGGTGTGGTCCGTGAACGGGACCGCGGACGTGGGCGCGCACCGGCACTTCGCGTCCCTGGCGGAGGCGGCACCGCACATCCTGGAGCGGGCCGGCGCCGTCTAGGTTTCCCTGGCGGGAGTCGCCGGTGGGCTTCTGGTGCGACCGCCCTCTTTCCGAGAGTCGCAGCTTCCACCACCGCGTCAAGGGCGAGTCGGCTCCGCCGATGGCCTACGACCACCCTTGACCCGGCGCCGGAAGCTGCGGCGACAACTCTCGGAGGGCGGTCCGGGGCCGGGGTCGCCGGGGCTCCGGGCAGTGTCCGGGGCCGGAGTGCGCCCGCCGGGCCGGTGGGTGGGGGCTTGGTTCGTGGCGGGGCCGGGTGGGACTCTTCGGTGAGTCCGGGGTACGCGGCCGTCGTGCGGGGCGGTCGGCTCGGCTTGGCGGCGATCCGCCGGGCGGGGGCTGGGGCGTGGATGTCCCCGCTCGACTCCGCGTACGGGATCGAACGCGTGGGAGGCGGCATGCAGTACGTGGTGGCGGGGGCGCTCTTCGCGTTGTCTCTGGCGGTGGCGATCAGCGGGGTGGTCGAGCTGCTCACGGGGTGGATTCACCCCTGGGAGCGAGCACGGGTGCTGCGGCCCGTGCCTCACGGGGTCGGTCAGGTACTGGTGGGGAGCGGCTTCTGCTGTCTCATCGGCGTTCTCGCCTTCGCACCGTCGGGAAGCGTCTTCGCGACGCTCATGGCGGTGGGCGGTGGGGTCTTCCTCGCCGGAACCGTCCTGGTCGGCGTGTCGCGGTTCCCGGATCGCTGAGGTCGGGCGGGGTGCGATCCGAGGTGGTCGGATCGTCAGTAAGTGCCGCGCCAGATGGTCAGTTTGAGCTGGACGAAGCCGGCGTCGCGACCGCCTCCGGTGAGTTCGGCCAGGGCGATGAGGCCGTTGGGGGCGATGACGCAGAAGCGGTCGCCCACGTCGCTCCAGACGCTGAACCGGTTCGTGAACCGGGTGACGGTGCTGCACGTCTCGTAGGTGCCGGGTTCCTTGCGGTCCAGGACGACGAACTGGGCCGTGTCGGTGTTCAGCCAGCTTGAGTACCAGTAGATCTCCTTCTGGTCGTCGCGGCTGACGGGGCGCGGCTTGTCGAGGGCGAAGCCGTAGTCCTCGGTGAGCTCCACGGTCTGGATCTTGTAGACGTCGGACGGCTTGCCGGTCGGCGTCGGCGTGGCGCTGGGGGTCGGAGCGGCCGTCGTCGTGGGGGGCGGCGTGCTCGCTGTCGTCGTCTCCGCAGCGGGTGTGGTGGTGGTGACCGTCGGCGCCGCTTTCGGGGCGGCCGTGGGCGAGTGGACGAAGACCGGCAGGCCGAGGAATCCGAGCAGGAGGCCGGCCACACCGGTGGCGGCGGAGATCCAGGCGGGGGCGTCGGAGAAGCGGCGGCGCCGAGGCGGATCGTCGGCGGGGACCGGCGGCGAAACCGGCGCCTGTGCCGGTGGCTGCGTGGGCGGTTCGGGCGTTGCGGTCATGGCTCTCCCCCCGGAGTCCGTGTGATCGTGCCGCATTCTCTTCCGGTTGAATCCGCACGGCGCCGCGAAAGTGCGACGTCGGCCGGATCGTTGCCGTCCGCGCGTGTCCGGGCGATCCCGGCTGGGTCGCGACCGCGCATGCCCGGAAAGCAGCGACAGGCACGTGCCCCACCCACCCCCGCCACAAACCCACACCCCGCAGAACCCACGGGCGCCCCTCCCCCACGGCCGCGCCGAGGCAGGAGCCCCCCACCCCCGGGAAGTTACTGCGGGAAACCCTCCCTTCCACCCACCGGGAGTGACCAGCGGGGCCTGAAGTCCGGCCAGGCGGCCGCCCCGAGACGCTCAGCGCCGCCGGGCCACCCCATTCAACGACCGCGCACCGCAACCAAGGGGAACGGCCCCACTCACCCCGCCACGAACCAAGCCCCCACCCACCCCGCCGCACACATCACACACACGCCCGACCGATGCCCGGCCTCGCCTTTCCCCGCCCACCGGCCGACGGCCGCCGAACCAAGCCACGCCGCCCTCGGTGCCCCCGCGCGGACCCGTCCCCCGGGCCGCCCTCCGAGTGTGAAAAGGCGGCCTCCGCCGCCGGGTCAAGGGTGGCCGTAGGCCATCGGCGGAGCCGACTCGCCCTTGACGCGGTGGTGGAGGCCGCCACACTCGGAAAGAGGGCGGCCGAACCAGAAGCCCGACAGACACGGCCGCATTGGGGCCCTCTTTCCACTGCCGGGGCGGCGCCCGGCGCCCGTCGCCCGGCGCCCGTCGCCGGAACGGGTAATTGATCTCCGTACAACCCCTGGTCACCCTCGTATGTCTGTTTGGGTGTGGCGCGCCTCGCGCCCTCACTCGACCACAGAGGAACCACGCCTTGTCCATCACGCGCCAGACCCTGGCCGCAGCCGCCACCACCGCCCTCGCGCTGACCGTCGCTGCCGTGCCCGCGACGGCCGCGACGGCCGGTGTGCCGGCCGCTGGTGTGCGGGCCGCCGTTGTGCCGGCCGCCGGTGTGTTGACCGCCGTGGCCGCCGTGTCGGCCGAGTCGATCCCGTTCCCGAAGGCGTCGGAGATCGTCAGCGCGGGTGAGACCGGTTTCCTCAGCGAGGGCGCCGGCCGCGAGTACCGCTGGACCCGTTACGACGGGACCTCGACGGTGCTGGCCAGTCCGGGAGGGCCGGTGCTCGGCGCGGCCTCGGACGTCGTCGCGACCACGACCGCCGACTACGTCCTGCAGATCCGGGACATGGCGACCGGCGCGGCCCCCGTCGAGGTCGATCTGAGGAAGCTCGGCCCCGGGGTCGACATCGCGATCGGTCTGGTCGGTTCCACCGTCCTGACCAGCGTCCACAGCATCACCGGTGCCGAGTTCCTGCACGTCGTCTCCCACGACGCCGAAGGCACCCTCCTGGACCAGGCCGTCACCGGGCTGCCCGCCGACGCCTCGCACTTCCGGGTCCGCTCCGCCGTCCCGGGTGCCGCGCTCGTCGCCTACTGGTCGGGGGGCAAGACCCGGTACGCCGTCGTCGACCTGGCGGCGCACGCGGTCGTGGAAACGTACGAGAACCCGAAGCCGAGCGGCGACTCCCCCTCCCTCGCCCTCTCCGCCACCCACGTGGCCTGGGTCGAGCAGACCACGGGCACCGACGGCCGGCCGGCGAAGGCCGTGGTCGTCGCCGACCGGACGCGGCCGGGCGTCATGGAGCGCTTCACCGTCGGGGACGCCACCGGGGTCACGGTCGGACTGACCGGGTCCTGGGTGGTGTTCGGGGAGGACGCCACGGGCCCCCTCGGCGAGCGCCTGCCGCTCGTCGCCAAGTCCCTTGCCGCCGGCACCGGCACCGGCACCGACCCGGGCAAGGAGCTCCTGGAGCACGCCACCAGCCTCACCGGCGCGCCCGACGGGACGCTTCTCGTCCGGGGCGGGTCGCTCGTGGAGGGTGAGGCGGAGGGCCTGTTCCGCGTCACGGCCGGCGCGGACGGTGTGCGCCGTGAGCAGGTGGCGCGCAGTGGTGAGGCGACGCAGCTCGCGGTCACCGAGTACGACGTCCCCGAGGTGCTCGACCTCGACAAGAACCGCCCCACGGCCGACTTCACCTTCAAGGTGAACAGGCCCAACGTGGCCGTGGACATGGTGATCTCGGGGGAGGGGCAGATCGACCACCACCTCTTCATGTGGAGGGGTGGCGGCAGCGACCACGGCAAGGAGCCGGGCACGCTCGTCACCAAGTGGGACGGCACCTACGACTACGGCAACGGCGACTACGGGCAGAGCGGGGTCACGCCGAACGGGACGTACGAGTGGCGGGCGCAGATCAGGCCGACCGACGGCGTGGGGAAGCAGGTGGAGCTGCGGGGCAAGCTGACCGTGACCCGCGCGCCCCGCACGCACGACTGGGACCACGACGGCGACCCCGACGTCCTCAGCGTCAACGCGAAGGGCGAGCTGATCTGGAACGAGGACGGGAACGGCTGGGACATCCCCTGGGGGACCGGCTGGAACGTCTACGACCGCGTCTCGGTCCCGGGTGACCTCGGCGGCACGAACCAGCCCGACATCGTCGCCCGGGACCGGAACGGCTACCTCTGGCTGTACCAGGGCGGCACGTGGGAGCAGGAGCTCTCGCCGCGCAGCCGGATCGGCACCGGCTGGCAGATCTACGACAAGCTCGTCGGCGGCAGCGACGTGAACGCCGACGGCAAGGCGGATCTCCTCGCCACCGACAAGACCGGCGGCCTCTGGCTCTACCCCGGCACCGGCAACGCCGACTCCCCCTTCTCCGCCCGCAAGAAGATCGGTACCGGCTGGGGCACGTACAACCAGATCGTCGCCACGGGCGACATCGGCGGCGCCCCCGCCGGGGATGTCGTCGCCCGCGACAAGGACGGCGTGCTCTGGCAGTACCTCGGCAAGGGCGACGGCACCTTCGCGCCCCGCACCAGGATCGGCGGCGGCTGGAACGCGTTCAGCCGGATCCTCGCCGTCGGCGACCACGACAACGACGGCCGCAACGACCTCATGGCGTACTCCCCGACCCCGATCGCCTACGGCAGGAACGTCTACATCTACAAGGGCACGGGCGACTGGCGCGCGCCCTTCGGGTCCCGGCTCGTGCAATGGGCGGGCGGCGAGAAAGCACCCCTGCTCTTCTAGCGCCCCCGCCCCCGCCCCCGCCCCGGCCCCGGCCCCGGCCCCATCGCACCTTCCCGCACTCTCCTGACGAAGGAATCAGACTTTGCCTCGTACACAGCACTACACGCCGTCCCGGTCGCGACTCCTCACCGCCGCCATCGCCGCGTCCCTGGCCGTCACCGCCGGGACCCTCGTCGCGGCCCCCGTGGCCGTCGCCGGGACCCCGGCCGTGGTGTCGGCGGTCACCGCCGAGGCCCCGATCGCCTTCCCGCTCGCGTCCGAGGTCGTGAGCGCGGGTGAGACCGGCTTCCTCAGCAAGAGCGACGCCGGGGAGTACCGCTGGACGAAGCTGTCCGACGGCACGACGAGCGACCTGGGGTCGGAGGAGGTGCTCGGTGCCGCTTCGGACGTGGTCGTGACGCGGCCCGGGATCAACACGGTCCGGCTCAGGGACATGGCGACGGGCGCCGCGCCGGTCGACATCTGGATCAACATGCTGGGCGGGGGTACGCACACGCCGATCGGCGCGGTGGGCGGCACCGTCCTGACGAGCGTGGCCCCTGCCGACGGCGGGACCCTGCTGCACCTCGTCACGCACGAGGCGGACGGCAGCACCGGGAACCACGCCGTCACCGGGCTGCCGGCGGACGCGAGCTCCCTCACCTTCGCCGCGGGCATCCCCGGTACGGCGCTCGTCGGCTACAAGTCGGCCGGGACGAGCCACTTCGCGGTGGTCGACCTGGCGGCGCGCGCGGTGACGGGGACGTACGACAACCAGGGTCCCGTCGCGTACGCGCAGTCCGCGGCGGTGTCCGCCACGCACGTGGCGTGGGTGCAGCACAAGCCCCGCTCGGACGGCTACTTCGACGAGCAGCTGATCGTCGTGGACCGGGCTTCGGGTCAGATCAAGACGCTGAACACCGGCGGCGGCGCGGTGAAGGTCGGTCTCGTCGACGGCTGGGTCGTCTACGGGGAGGACGAGACGGACCCGTTCCAGTACCGCGAGCGGCCCCGGGCCGTCAGCCTGACGGGGGCGTCCAGGTGGACGCCGTGGATCGACCACGTGACCAGCTTGACCGCCGCCCCGGACGGTTCGGTGCTCGTGCGCGGCGGGTCGGTGACCGCGGGCGAGGGCGAGGGGCTGTACCGGGTGCGGGGCGGCGCCTCGGTCACGCGGGAGTTCGTGGCGGGGACCGGGGAGAAGACCGGTGTCTCCGTGACGAGCGGCCCGGACATCCCGGCGGTGCTCGACCTCGACAAGAACCAGGGCGTCGTCCCGTTCACGATCGGCGTGAGCCGCCGCAACGTGCGGGTGACCGTCATGATCTCGAAGGCGGAGACGCCCACGGTCACGGAGTGGACGAGCGAGCTTCGCCCCACGGAGGGCCCGACCGGCCCCGGGACGATGACCCTCACGTGGCAGGGCAACCGCTCGGCCTGGGAGGGTGGGCTCACCCCGTGGGGCGACGTCCCGAACGGCGACTACGTCTGGCAGATCGGCGTCCGCCCTCTCGACGGGGTCGGACAGGGCGTGGGGCTGAGCGGCACGATGAAGGTGGTCCGCGCCCCGAAGTCGCACGACTTCTCCGACAACGGTTCGCCGGACCTGTTCGCGGTCGACTCCGTGAACGGCGACGTGTCGGTCTTCGAAGGCTCCTACCTGCCGCTCCAGCAGGGCTTCAACTGGTTCAAGGGCGCCACGCTCTCCGGCTGGGGAGGCGTCTACGACCGGTTCGTCACCCCTGGTGACTTCGGCGGGATGAGCACGGCACCCGAGCTGATCACCCGCGACAAGAGCGGCGGCCTGTGGATGCACCCGGGTACGGGGAGCCTCGCGTTCGCCCCCCGGGTGAAGATCGGGACCGGCTGGCAGATCTACGACAAGATCGTCGGCGGCAGCGACCTGACCGGTGACGGCAAGCCCGACGTGCTCGCCACGGACACGGCCGGCGGCCTGTGGCTCTACCCCGCCACCGGCAACTACAACACGCCGCTCGGCCCCCGCAAGCAGATCGGCACCGGCTGGGGCATCTACAACGAGGTCACGGCCACCGGGAACATCGCCGGAGCCCCCGCCGGGGACCTCGTCGCCCGCGACAAGGACGGCGTCCTCTGGCAGTACCTCGGCAAGGGCGACGGCACCTTCGCGCCCCGCACGAAGATCGGCACCGGCTGGAACACGTACGCCCGGCTCGTCGGCACCGGGGACATCGACCGCGACGGCCGCAACGACCTGGTGGCGTTCGACAAGTCCGACCCGACGGCGCGCATGTACTGGTACGGGGGGACGGGCGACTGGCAGGCGCCCTTCAAGCCGCGCGTCGAGAACTACTTCCAGAACTCGATGACCGACCGGGACTGGTTCTAGTTCCGGAAGGTTCCAGGACAACCCCCGCCAACTCGGCCCGTTTGATGTGAAGTTGATGTCGAGCCCCCTTCACCTGATCGATATTCAGATCGGAAGGGGGCTCGGCTACTGTGTGGCCCATGGGGGAACTGGAACAAGACTCTAGTTTTGACGGTCTGACCGGCAGCGGGGCCATGCCGCTGGAGCCGGGGGATCCCCGACGGATCGGGGCGTTCAGGCTGCTCGGGGTACTCGGGTCCGGGGGGATGGGCCGGGTGTACCTCGGCGCCGTGCCGGGCAAGTTCGCGGCGGTGAAGCGGGTGCTTCCCGTGCTCGCCGAGGACCCCGACTTCCTGAGCCACTTCGGGCACGAGCTGGACAACCTCGCCCGGCTGCCCGCCGGGGCGAACACCAAGCTCCTCGCGAGCGACCGGACGGCCAAACCCCCGTGGTTCGCCACCGAGTTCATCCCGGGCATCACCCTCAACGAGGCCATCCGGCTCAACGGCGGCCCGCTCACCGGCGCCGCCCTCTGGCGGCTCCTCCGGGACGCGGCGGCCGGGCTGCGGGTGGTCCACGGCGCCGACATGGTGCACCGCGACCTCAAGCCGTCCAACATCATGCTCACCGACGACGGCCTGTCCCTCATCGACTTCGGCGTCGCCCGGGCCGCCGACCAGAGCCGGCTGACCAAGACCGGCATGGTCATCGGCACGCCCGCCTACATGGCCCCCGAGCAGGCCGTCGCCGACCGCCGCCTCACCGGCGCGGCCGACGTCTTCGCCCTCGGCAGCCTCCTCCTCTACGCGGCGAACGGCCGCCCCCCGTTCGGCGACGGCTCCGGCCCCGACCTCCTCTACCGCGTCGTCCACGGCGAGCCCGACTTCGGCCGGCTCACCGACGACGAGCCCGAACTGGCGGAGCTCGTACGGAAATGCCTCGCGAAGGACCCCGAGGACCGACCGACGGCCGAGGAGCTCGTCGGGCTCACCGAGGAGCGGGCCGCGGGCGCCGCCTGGCCCGCGGCCGTGGCCGAGCGCATCGGCGAGCGCGCCGCCTTCGCCGCCGAGACGCCGACCGCCGAGCACCTCACGGAGCTGGAGGAGGCCGAGCCCTCCCAGGACGTCGCCACCGCCTCGCTCACCCCGCAGCTCGGGAAGGAGCCCGCGACCGCCTCGCCCGACCCGCTGGCCGCCACCGGCCCGTCCGCCCCGGGCGGGCAGCGCAAGCGCCGCAACCGCTTCGTCATGCTCGCCGTCCCCGTCGTCGTGGCCACCGGCACCACCCTCACGGTCGCCCTCGGCCCGTACGAGATCGGCCGCCTCGGCGCGGGCCCCAGCACCTCGCCCTCCGCCTCCGCGACCGTCTCGCAGCCGGCCGCCGTGCCGCCGTCCAGCGCCCCCGGCTCGCCCTCCTCCAAGACCCCGTCCTCGAAGCCGCCGACCTCCACCCCGCCCGGCTCCTCCCCCGGCGCCCCCGTCCCGCCCCCGCCCGGCGACGGCGGCGCGGTGGGCGGCGGGGCCGTGGGCGGTGGTGCCGGTGCCGGTGGCACGGGGACGCTGCCCGGGGGATCGGGATCCGGCTCGGGTTCGGGTTCGGGTTCGGGCTCCGGATCGGGCTCCGGCGGTGGCTCCGGCTCCGGCTCCGGCGGTACGACGACCAACCGGCCCGCACCCCCGCCGACGCAGACGACCACGAAGCCCGCACCCCCGCCGTCCACCGGCAGCCCGACGCCCTCGGGGACGTACTCGCTGGAGAACGCGAACACCGGCAACTGTCTGGCGGAGTACAACGCGGGCTTCGGCGACATCGTCACCTCGGCCGAATGCGGCTCCAAGGGCAACGGCGGCACGACCTTCTGGTACGCCTGGACCTACTCCCCCGGCGCGAACGGAACCTTCCGGCTCGTCAACAGGCACTCCGGGCGCTGCCTCCAGCCCGGCGGCAACACCGCCGTCACCACCGCCGCCTGCAACGGCGCGAGCGCCCAGGCCTGGAAGGTCGCCTCCAGCACCTCGTCCGGGCGGACCTTCAAGAACATGAGCAACGGACAGTGCCTGACGGCGGGCAACTTCGCCATGACCTACGCCTGCGGCTTCGGCAGCACCCAGCAGCTCTGGCGGAACATCTCAGCCCTGTGAGCCCGGCGGGCCGAAGACGGGGACGGTGACCTCCCCGTCCGGGCCCTCCGGCCGGAAGGCGACCTCCAGATCCATGCCGATCCGGAGGTCGCCCTCCGCCACGCCCACGACCTCCGTCATCATGCGCGGGCCCTCGGCGAGGTCCACCACGGCGGCGACGTACGGGACGCGCTCGCCGAACGGCGGGAGGTCGTTCCGGTGGACGACCGACCAGGTGTAGAGGGTGGCCCGGCCGCTCGCCGGCTCCCAGCGGACGTCCTCGCTCCAGCAGTGCGGGCAGAACTCGCGCGGGTAGTGGTGGGCGCGGTCGCAGGCGGCGCAGTGGCGCAGGAGGAGTCGGCCCTCGGCCGCGGCGTCCCAGTAGGGGCGGGTGAAGGCGTCGATGTCGGGGGTGGCGGCCGTCGTGGGTTTCGCCGTCATCAGAAGAGTCCGATCGCGTGGTCGAGGGACCAGGTCTGCCAGGACACGGCGAAGAGGGCTACGAGGGAGATGAGCGCCATCATCGCGTTCTGCCCCTGCTCGGCCCAGTCGTGGATCATCAGGACGAGGTAGAGGAGGTTGAGGAGGAGGCCGCCGACGAGGGCGACCGGGGTGAGGAAGCCGGCGATCAGACCGAGGCCCAGGGCGAGTTCGGCGTAGACGACGACGTACGCCATGAGCTTGGGGCGGGGGGCGACGACGGTGTCGAAGCCCTTCTTGACCTGGGGCCAGCGGTGCTTGCCCGCGACGTCCGCGGCCCAGGCGATGCCGGTGCCGCGCTCGAACCAGCCCTTCTTGTCCTTGTGGCGCCAGCTCTCCAGCCACCACAGGCCGAGGCCGATGCGGAGGACGGCGAGCCATTCGGCGCCGGTGAGCCAGACGGTCTGCATGAGCGCCCCCTCGGAGAGCTTGATCTGACGGTACGTCAGTTCAGCGCAGGGTGGGCGCGGAGCGCAAGAGGCGGGGCACGGAGGGGTGCGGCCCGCGCGGACGTGACCGATTCGCAACCGAAATCCCTCTTGACCGAGACCCACTGCGTGTACACGTCATTACGCTCAGCATTCATGGCCATCACCACCCCCCATCAACCCCCCGTGCACCCCGTGTACGTCATCGGCGGCGGACCCGGCGGACTCGCCGTCGCCGCCGCCCTGGGCGCACGCGGAGTCCGGGCCGTCGTCCTGGAGAAGTCCGACGCCGTCGGCGCCTCCTGGCGCGCCCACTACGACCGGCTGCGGCTGCACACCACCCGGCGGCTCTCCGCGCTGCCCGGCCTGAAGATGCCCCGCTCGTTCGGCCGCTGGGTGGCCCGCGCCGACGTCGTGCGCTACCTGGAGAAGTACGCCGAGCAGCACGAGCTGGAGGTCGTGACCGGGGTCGAGGTCCACCGCGTCGAGCGGGACGGCGCCGACTGGATCCTGCACGCCACGGGCGGACGTCGGCTCACCGGCCGCGCGGTGGTGGTGGCGACCGGCTACAACCACACCCCGCACGTCCCCGACTGGCCCGGCCGCGACGCGTACGAGGGCGAGCTGAACCACGCGCGGTCCTACCGCAACCCCGGGCCGTACGAGGGCAGGGACGTCCTCGTCGTCGGCGCCGGCAACACCGGTGCCGAGATCGCCGCCGACCTCGCCGAGGGCGGCGCCGCCCGCGTGCGCCTCGCGATCCGCACCGTCCCGCACATCGTCCGCCGCACCACCGCCGGCTGGCCCGCCCAGCGCACCGGCATCCTGGTCCGCCGGCTCCCCGCCCCGCTCGTCGACCGCATGGGCGCCCTGATGGCCAAGGTCGCCGTGCCCGACCTCTCCGCCCACGGCCTCCCCCGCCCCACGACCGGCCTCGCCACCCGCCAGCGCGAAGGCGCCGTACCCGTCCAGGACGTCGGCCTCATCGACGCCGTCCGGGCGGGCAAGGTCGAGGTCGTCGCCGCCGTCGAGGCCTTCGACGGCGCCGAGGTCGTCCTCGCCGACGGCACCCGGATCGCCCCGGACGCGATCGTCGCCGCGACCGGCTACCGGCGCGCCCTCGAACCGCTCCTCGGCCACCTGGACGTCCTCGACGAGCGCGGACGGCCGGTCGTCCACGGGGCGCGCTGCCCGCGTGAGGCGCCGGGTCTCTACTTCACCGGGTTCACGAACCCGATCAGCGGCATGTTCCGGGAGCTGGCGATCGACGCGGAGAGGATCGCGCGGCGGATCGCGAAGTCGAAGTAGGCCCGCTTCCCCCCGGGGGAAGGCCCCCCGAGGGAAAGCCCCCGGGGGGAAGGGGTCAGAACAGGTTCAGGCCCTTCCAGCCCCAGCCCGCCTTGATCCTGGGCTTCATGCCGCCCTTGCCGTCGCCGTCGTACCGCCACAGGACGCCGTTGGTGTCGAGGGCGAGGACGTCGGTGACGCCGTCGCCGGAGAGGTCGCCGGCGCCGGTGAGGGTCAGGCCCTTCCAGCCCCAGCCGACCTTGTAGGCGGCGCCCCGCTCGTACCGGTAGAGGGTGCCGTCCGGGAACAGGCCGAGGTGGTTCTGGTAGCCGCTGGACGTGAACGCGCCGACGCCCGTCAGGCGCTGGCCGGTGTAGCCGGTGCCGACCCGCTGGCGGGCCTGGAGGCCGCCGCGGCCGTCGCCCGGGTACTGCCAGACGGCGCCCACGGCGTCGACGGCGAGGATGTCGGCGTAACCGTCCTCGGTGAGGTCACCGACGCCGGTGACCTTGAAGTCCTTCCAGCCCGTGCCGACCTTCACCTTCGGCGCGAAGCCGCCGCCGGTGGTGCCGTCGAGCCGCCAGAGGCCGCCGGTGGCGTCCTGGGCGAGGGCGTCGGGGCGGCCGTCGCCGTTGAGGTCGCCGGCGGCGGTGAAGCGGTAGCCCTTCCAGCCCCAGCCGGTCTTCTGGCGGGGCTGGAAACCGCCGGTGCCGTTGCCGTCGTAGCGCCAGAGGACGCCGTCTGTGCCGGCGGCGAGGAGGTCGGGCCGGCCGTCGCCGCCGTAGTCGCGGCGGAAGGAGCCGTGGGGGTTCCAGCCGCGCGGCGGGGCCCAGGAGACGGCGAGGGCTCTGGTGCCGGGGGCCGAGAGGAGTTTGGGGGTGGCGCCGGGCGTGGTGGCGCTCACGACGTAGAGCGCGTCGCCCCCCGATTCGGTGTACACGAGCTGCGAACCGTCCGGAGACCAGTCGAGCTGGGAGGCGTTCACACCCTCGGACAGGGTGTACTCGCCGCCGGCGTCCAGGACACGGATGCCGCCCTGGCTGCCGCGGAACGCGATCCGCCCGTCCGTCGGCGAGAACGTCGGGGAATAGCCGTCGGCCACGACCTCCGGCTCGCCTCCCTTGCGCGGGTCCCAGACGCTGATGTGGGTGTTGGTACCGAAGGCGATGCGCCCGTCCCAGGCCACGTCGAACTCAGCGCCCGGGAGGCGCGCCTGGTCGAAGACGAAATCGAGCCCGGAGCCGTCGACTCCGACCCGCATCATGAAGCTCGTGTCCGTGTGGGGGTACGACTCGTTCCAGAGGCCGAAATAGAGCGCCCTGCCGTCGGGGGTCCACCCGATCATGTCGTTGGGACGGCCCTCGGGGTAGTAGAAGCCCTGGTGGACGAGGCGCGCGTTGCGTCCGTCCGCGTCGGCGATCCAGATGCTGTGGTTGTCGCTGTTGATGAAGGCGATGTGCGTGCCGTCGGGCGAGAAGACGACCTCGTTGATGTCGGGCGCGTTCAGGCCCGGGCCGGTGGGCGTGAGGACGCGCCGGTCGGTGCCGTCGGCGTTGACCGTGACGAGGGCCCTCTGCCCGACGCCGTCGACGTCCTTGTACTCGGTGAAGACCAAGCGGGGCTTCGACGGACCCTCGGCGGCCTGGGCCGGGGCCGTCGTCGCCGTGGTGAGCGCGGCGGAGGAGGCGAGGACGGCCAGGGCGGCGCCGAGTGCGCGGCGGCGGCCCCGGAGGCGGGTGGAGCGGGTCAAGGGATCCCCCATTGCGGTTGACGTCGGACGTTTCGGGCACGTCCCCCGAGAGGTGAGACCCGCCATCGGACCGAAGGGTTGTACGGGTCCCGGCGGCCGGTTCCGGGACGGGCGCCGCACACCCATTCCTGACTGGCCGTCAGTTCTGTAATCTGACTAAGCGTCAGCTGTATACGGATGGGCGAAGGGGCGGGCGGAACACATGCTTGGATCGACTCACGGCACCTTCACCACCGATCTCCGCGCCCGCGTGGTCGCCTGCGGCGAATCGCCCAGGACCGCCGTGCACGGCGTCACCGCCGCACCCGGCGACCACGACGTCAGCGGGCGCCCGCTGCACGCCCTCGTCCCCGACCTCGACCGGTTCTTCCGGCCCGAGTCGGTCGCCGTGATCGGCGCCTCGGACGCCGAGGGACGGCCGAACACGGGGATCACCCGGCAGCTGATCGCCTGGTCGGAGCGGGTGGGCGCGCGGCTGGTGCCGGTCCACCCGACCCGGGAGAGCGTGTTCGGGATCGACTGCGTGCCCTCGGTCGGCGCGCTCGCCGAGCCCGTCGACCTGGCGGTCCTCCTGGTCGCGGATCCGCTGCCGGTGATCGAGGAGCTGGCCGAGGCGAAGGTGCGGTTCGCCGTCGCGTTCGCCTCCGGGTTCGCCGAGACCGGGGAGGCCGGCGCCGAGGCACAGGAACGTCTCGCCGCCGCCGTGCGCCGCTCCGGGCTGCGGCTGCTCGGCCCCAACACCAACCTCAACGCCTTCGAGCGGTTCCGCGAGGACCTCGACGGACCCGCCGTCGCGCTCATCACCCAGTCCGGCCACCAGGGGCGGCCCGTCTTCACCCTCCAGGAACTCGGGGTCCGGCTCTCGCACTGGGCGCCGACCGGCAACGAGGCCGACCTGGAGACCTCGGACTTCATCTCGTACTTCGCGGGACGGCCCGAGGTCGGGGCCATCGCCTGCTACGTGGAAGGGCTGAAGGACGGCCGGTCCTTCCTGCTCGCCGCCGACCGGGCCGCACGCCAGGGCGTGCCCGTGGTCGCCGTGAAGGTGGGACGGACCGAGACCGGGGCCCGCACCGCCGCCTCCCACACCGGGAAGCTGACCGGCGCCGACCGGGTCGTCGACGCGGCCATGCGCCAGTTCGGCGTCATCCGGGTCGACGGACTCGACCAGCTCCAGGACACCGCGACGCTCCTCGCCCGCGCACGGCGGCCGGTCGCGGACGGCGTCGTCGTCTACTCGATCTCCGGCGGCACGGGCGCGCACTTCGCCGACCTGGCCACGGCGGCGGGGCTCGGACTCCCCACCCTCCCGCAGGCCAAGCAGGACGAACTGCACCAGTGGATACCGGAGTACCTGAGCGTCTCGAACCCCGTCGACAACGGCGGGCACCCGGTCGGCGACTGGCGGGGCCGGAAGATCATCGACGCGATCCTCGCGGACCCGTCGGTCGGCGTGCTGATCTGTCCCATCACCGGCCCCTTCCCGCCCATGAGCGACAAGCTCGCGCAGGACCTCGTCGACGCGGCCGAGGCCACCGACAAACTGGTCTGCGTGATCTGGGGCTCACCGCTGGGAACGGAGGACGCGTACCGCACGACTCTCCTGGGCTCCTCGCGCCTCGCCACCTTCCGCACCTTCGGGAACTGCATCGGAGCCGTCAAGGCGTACCTCGACCACCACCGCTTCACCACCGGCTACCGCTCCCCCTTCGACGAGGCCCCCCGCACCCCCTCCCCGTCCTTCCGCAAGGCCCAGGCCCTCATGCGGCCCGGCCGGCGGCTCAGCGAGCACGCGGCGAAGCAGCTGCTCCGGGCGTACGGGATACGGGTGCCGCGCGAGCAGCTCGTCACCAGCGCCGCGGCGGCCGTCCGGGCCGCCGGGCTCGTCGGCTACCCGGTGGTGATGAAGGCGTCGGGCGCCCAGCTCGCCCACAAGACCGAACTGGGCCTCGTGAAGGTCGGCCTCACCTCCGCCAGCCAGGTGCGGGACGCCTACCGCGAGCTCACCGACATCGCCCGCTTCGAGTCGATCGACCTCGACGGCATCCTCGTCTGCCAGATGGTCGGACGCGGCGTCGAGATGGTCGTGGGCGTGACCCGCGACGACCTGTTCGGCCCGACCGTCACCGTCGGCCTCGGCGGCGTCCTCGTCGAGGTCCTGAGCGACACGGCCGTCCGCGTCCCGCCGTTCGACGAGCACGAGGCCCGCTCCATGCTCGCCGAGCTCCGCGGCCGGGCCCTCCTCGACGGCGTGCGCGGCGCCCCGCCCGCCGACGTCGACGCCCTCGTCGAGGTCGTCCTCCGCGTGCAGCGCATGGCCCTCGAACTCGACGGCGACCTCGCCGAACTGGACATCAACCCGCTGATGGTGCTGCCGCGCGGCCAGGGCGCGGTCGCCCTCGACGCCCTCGCGGTCTGCCGATAGGAGCCCCCCGTTGTCCGACGTCCTCCACACCGTCGAGAACGGCGTCTCGTGGATCACCCTCAACCGCCCCGAGGCGATGAACGCCGTCACCTGGGACCAGCGCGAGCGGATCATCGCCCTCCTCGCCGACGCGTCCGCCGACCCGGACGTCCGGGCGGTCGTGGTGACCGCCACCGGCCGCGGCTTCTGCGCCGGCGCGGACCTCCGCGGCGCCCCGGCCACCGGCGAACGGGTCGCGGGGGACGTGGCCCGCATGATCCGCCTCGGCGCCCAGCGCTTCATCGGAGCCGTACTGGACTGCGAGAAGCCCGTCATCGCCGCCGTCAACGGCACCGCCGCCGGCATCGGCGCCCACCTCGCCCTCGCCTGCGACCTGGTGATCGCGGCGGACTCGGCCCGCTTCATCGAGGTCTTCGTCCGCCGCGGCCTCGTCCCCGACGGCGGCGGCGCCTACCTCCTCCCCCGCCTCATCGGCCCTCAGCGCGCCAAGGAGCTCCTGTTCTTCGGCGACGCGGTGGGCGCGGCCGACGCGAAGGACCTGGGCCTGGTGAACCGGATCGTCCCGGCGGCCGACCTGGAGAAGACCGCCCGCGAGTGGGCCGAACGCCTCGCCCAAGGGCCCACCCGCGCCCTCGCCCTCACCAAGCAGCTCGTCAACGCCTCCCTCGACTCCGACCGCACCACCGCCTTCGCCGCCGAAGCCGCCGCCCAGGAGCTCAACATGACCACCCGCGACGCCCAGGAGGGCGTGGCGAGCTTCGTCGAGCGCCGGGAAGCGCGGTACGAGGGGCGCTAGCCGGGCCTGTCCCCCCGGGGCCCTATGGTGTGCCGTGCATATGCCACACCGTGCCGCTCCGGGGGGAACGGAATGCTCAACTCCGCGCGCTCGCGCACAAGAACCCGAAGATCCGAAAGATCGGGAAGATCCGGAAGACCCGGAAGATCCCTCTTCCTGATCCCCGCCCTACTGACGGCCCTCATGGGCCCCCTGCTCCCGACGGGCACGGCACTGGCCGCGACGCCCCCGCCGTCCGCGAGCGCGGCACCCGCCCCTGACCCGACACCGCCCGCGCCCGAGCCGTCGGCGACGCCGGACCCGACACCGGATCCCACGACGGACCCGACGCCCGCGCCGACCCCGACGGTCGAGCCGACCCCGGACCCGACCGCCGGCACCTGTCCCGTGCTGCCGCTCGCTCCCTTCGGCGACCCGGGCGACGCGGTCGGGCGGGTGACGCTGGGGCCGCGCGGCTCCGCCTGCTTCACGGTGACGGTGGAGAAGCCGGGCCTGCACCAGGTGCAAGGCGGTGAAAACCTGTCCCTCTCGCTCTCCTCAGGCGGGACGCCCGTCGGGTGCAACGCCCTGAGCCACGCCCAGCCCTGCGACCTGGCCGTCGGCACGTACAGGCTCGACGTCGTCCGCCCCGACGACTACTCGGGCGAGGCGGCGATCACCGTCATCCCGCTGATGACGGGCCCCGGCTGCACCGGCCCCGACAACACCGACATCGGAGCGGCCCCGGCGACCGGCACCGCCGCCGGCGAGCTCGGCATCGTCTGCCACTCCTTCACGGCCCCGCCCGGCGCGCTGGTCAAAGCGGATATCCGGCCCACCGCGTTCGCCAACGTCCATGCGTGGATCACCGACGGCACCGGCAAGTGGCTCTGCAACACCGGCTACACCTGCGTGCTGCCGGACGGGACCGACGACTATCGCGTCCTCGCAGACCTGGACGCCCCCGTCCCGTACACCCTGAAGGTCCGGCGCCTCTCCGATCCCGTCGGCTGCGCGGTCGCGTCGGTGACGGCGTACGGCTCCGCGCCCGTCAAGGCCTCGCCTCCCTGCAGTACGTTCACGCCCGCCACCACCGGCTCGTACGAGGTGAAGGCCGTCAGCGCGAACGGCGGCAGGGCACCGGTCGAGACGTACTCGCCGGACGGTCAGGTCTGCAAGTACTACGACGCCTGCACGTTCACCGCCGGCATCACGTACACCCTGATAACCGACGACGCCCTGCAGATCCTCGACCTGCGCTCCCCCGAGGGCTGCGCGGACGTGGTGCTCGCGCAGCCGCGCTGGACCTCCCTCGCCGCACCCGGTGTGATCGACTGCGTGAACCTGCCGGTGCCCCAGGGCTCCCAGGTGGCTGTTCTGACAGGTCCCTCCGCCGGCGAGAGCGTGTGGACGAACGTCAGGGTTCTGGACGCGACGGGCGCCCTGCTCTGCTGGACCGAGGAGGAACTTTCCGCGGGTGCCTGCTCCCTCGGCGGCACCGCCCCCTACCGCGCCCTGGTGGAGCGGGGAAGCACGAGCGGCACCGGCTCCTACGGGCTCATCGTCCACCGCACGGACGTCGCGAGCGACTGCCGGACCTTCCCGGCCGGTGGTTTCGGCGTGAACCCGGCCGGAGCGGCGGTGACCACCGAGAGCGACTCCTTCGCCGACTGCCTGACGATCCCGGCGGACAGCCACTCCGGCCGCGAGCTGCTGCAGATCGACAGCGCCTCGGGAGGCAACTCCCTCGGATTCGCCGTCCTCGACGAGAACGGCCACCGGGCCTGCCGGCTGGGCGCCTTCGCCGACGACGTGGTGGACTGCGCCCTGACGCCCGGCCTGTCCCACACCGTCCTCCTCCGCGGCAAGAGCAGGCCCACCGAGCACACCCTCGTGCGCCGTGACGTCACCGGCACCGCGCGCGGCTGCGTCGAGACCCCGGCCACCCGGGTCGGCGACCCGGCCCTGGACGGTGTTCCGGCCGAACCCGGCACGCTCCTGTGCCACCGGGTGACCACCGCCGACGCGCGGGACACGCTGCACCTGAACGCCCGGTACACGGCGGCGGGGCTCGCGACCGGGTTCAACGCGTACTCCGCGAACGGCGAAGTCGCGTGCACCGAATTCGCCGCGGGCTGTGCCGTCACCGGCTCCACCGCCTACCAGGCGATCGTCCGCGTCGAACGCGGCGACACCACCGCCCCCGCCTACCGCTTCGACGCGCTCCGGATCGGCACCGCCGCCGGGCCCGCACCGGAGTGCCTCAAGGGGCCCGACGTCACCTACGGCTTCGGCCTGTCCGTCGGCACGCTGACCGAGCAGAAGCCCGCGCTCTGCGTCGTGCTGCCGACCGGTGCGGGCGACTGGTTCCGGCTGGCGTTCACGCCCAAGCTGGACCTCAAGAGGTCGCCGACTCCCTGGTTCTACGACCCGGCGACCCGCCGGAACGGCTGCCCCCGGGCCGGGAGCTACTCCTCCTACACCTGCAAGGTGCCGGAGGCGGAAACCTACGGGCGGTACTCCCGGCCGACGACCCTCGTCATCGGGATGCCGTCGCTTCCCACGCAGGCCCCGACCGAGACGAGTGCCACGGCCACCTGCCAGTACCGCTGTGGCCCCGTGCTCCGAAGCGTCACGTCCGTGAGCCCCGGGACCGTGGGCGCCGGGAAGATCACCATGGAGGTCACCGGAGCCGCGCTGCACGAGAACGACGTGGTCGAGGTCTCGGGCGGGACCTACCGTGCCCGGTCGACGACGGTCTCCATCGCCCCCGACCGGCAGAGCATGGAGGTGTCGCTCGACCTGACGGGCGCCCCGCGCACCGCGCTCAGCCTGAGCGTGCTCACGCACGACAGCGTGCGGTACCCCCGTGGCACCGTCACCGTCGTCGCCCCGCTGAGCGCCACCGTCGCCCCCTCCGTCACCGGCACCGCCGTCCTCGGCGGCACGGTGGCGGCGTCGGTCGGCACGTGGTCACCGGTACCCGACGCGTACGCGTACCAGTGGCGGGCGAACGGCGTCGCCATCGCGGGCGCCACGGCCGCCACGTACGCACTGCCGCCGGAGCTGTTCGGCAAGCAGCTGTCGGTGGAGGTGACCGCGCGGAAGGTGGGGCACCCGGTCGTCGCGGCGACGAGTGGCGGTGTGGTGGTGAAGGGCGTCGCGCCCAAGCCCGTCAAGGTCCCGGCGATGTCGGGCGCCACCCGGGTCGGCGGCAAGGTGACGGCCGTGGTCGGCACGTGGTCGCCGGCGCCGACGTCGTACGCGTACCAGTGGCGGGCGAACGGGGTGGCCATCGCGGGGGCGACGGGGTCGTCGTACGTGCCGGTCGCGACCGTCCTCGGCAAGAAGCTCACCGTGACGGTCACCGCGCTGCGGACGGGGCATCTGAACGGGGCGTACACGACGGTGGGGTACACGGTCGCCGCGGGTCTCGCGCCGAAGGCGACGAGCGCGCCGTACGTCTCGGGCACGGTGCGGGTCGGGCGGACGCTGACCGTGGGCAAGGGCGTGTGGACGCCGGCGCCGGGCTCGTACACGTATCAGTGGTACGCGAACGGGCGGGCGATCGGCGGGGCGACGAAGTCGTGGTTCACGCTGACGAAGGCGCAGCGGGGGACGCGGATCACGGTGAAGGTGACGGCCTACCGGACGGGTCACGCGGCGGGGGTCGCGTGGACCCGGTCGACGGGGGTCGTCGCCGGCTGATCCTCGCGGGTGGTACGACAGGGAGCCCCCGGGGCGACGGTGTGTCCGTCGTGTCGGGGGCTTCCCATCTGACGAACCGTCAGTTTCAATGGGCGGTGTGATGGGACACGCGGGGATGGCGGCCACCGTCGTCCGACACCTGAGAGCGGCCGGTTCGCCGACGGCCGTGGAACCACTGCCGAGGCCGGTGCTGCGCGCGGTACGGGAGGACGAGCGGCCACCCGTCGATCCGGCGGAGTTCCGCCGGGTGCTGGGGCACTTCGCGAGCGGGGTGACGATCGTGACGGCGCGGGACGCGGAGGGGCCGGCGGGGTTCGCCTGCCAGTCGTTCGCGTCGCTGTCGCTCGATCCGCCGCTGGTCGCGTTCATGGTGGCCCGTACGTCGACGACGTGGCCGAGGATCGCGGGGGCGGGCGGCTTCTGCGTCAACGTGCTGGGGGCCGACCAGGGCGGGCTGTGCCGGTCGTTCGCCGTGAGCGGCGCCGACAAGTTCGCGGGGGTGGAGTGGGAGCCGGCGCCGGTGACCGGCTCGCCGCGGCTGCCCGGTGCGCCGGCGTGGATGGACTGCGTGATCAGCGCCGTGCACACCGGCGGCGACCATCTGATCGTGGTGGGGCGGGTCGACGCCCTGGGCGCGGCGGAGGACGGGGATCCGCTGCTGTTCCACCGGGGGCGGTTCGGGCGGTTCAGCGCGTAGGGACGCGTCCGGGGCTCGGCGCCCCGGGCGGTTCGGCGCGTGAGGAAGCGTCCGGGGCTCGGCGCCCCGGGCGGTTCAGCCGCCCGTCGCCGGCGCCTTGGTCCGGTGGCGGGTGAGGCGCGGGAGGCGGGCCGCGCGTCGGGTGGCCAGGGCGGCCACCGTCAGGACGACGATGCCGGTCAGCCAGGCGCCGGCCGCGCCCACGGGGCCGGCGAGCTCGGAGAGGGCGCGGGGAAGGACGGGGACGGACGCGGCGAGGGCGGCGACGGCCGGGATCCAGGCGTCGGCACGGCCACCCAGGCGGCGTTCCAGCTCTTCGCTGAGCCAGACGGTGGGGAGGACGAGGAAGACGGCGGCGAGGAGCAGGCCGAGGACGCCGATCGTCGCCAGCGTCGGGTGGGTGAAGATCGGCAGGAAGCGGGCCGGGCCGTCGTCGGGCCCGGCGAGGACGGCCTGGGCCGCCATGGTGACGGCCGCCTCGACGACCAGGACGAGTACCGCGACCCGCAGCATCCGGGCGGTGCTCCGCCCGCTTTCAGGACCGCCCATCTGCGATCACCCCCTGGCGCTCATCATGCTCCTGCCGGGGAGGGTGCTTCCGTCCGGGGTCGCCTGATGACGAGGGCCATCAGGGCGGCGGCGGCGCACAGGGCGCCGGAGGCGTACCAGACGACGTCGTAGCTGCCGAAGAGGTCGCGGGCGACGCCGCCGGCGAAGGCGACGGCGGCGGCGCCGACCTGGTGGGAGGCGAGGACCCAGCCGAAGACGATCGCCGAGTCCTCGCCGTAGTGCTCGCGGCAGAGGGCGATCGTCGGCGGGACGGTGGCGACCCAGTCGAGGCCGTAGAAGACGATGAAGAACAGCATCGGCGGGTGGACGGCGGGGGCGAGGAGCATCGGCAGGAAGAGGAGGGAGATCCCGCGGAGCGCGTAGTAGACGGCGAGGAGGCGGCGGGCCGCGAAGCGGTCGGTGAACCAGCCGGAGGCGATGGTGCCGACGACGTCGAAGACGCCGATGACGGCGAGGAGTCCGGCGGCGGCGGTGACGGGCATGCCGTGGTCGTGGGCGGCGGGCACGAAGTGGGTCTTGACCAGGCCGTTCGTGGAGGCGCCGCAGATCGCGAAGGTGCCGGCGAGGAGCCAGAAGGGGCCGGTGCGGGCCGCCTTGAGGAGGACGGTGACGGCGCGGCGGGCGGCGCCGGTGACGGGCGCGGGCTTCTCGGCGTACTCACCGCCGTACGGGGCCAGGCCGACGTCCGCGGGGTGGTCGCGGAGCAGCAGCCACACGAAGGGGACGACGGCGAGCGCGGCGAGGGAGACGGTCACGGCGGCGGGGCGCCAGCCGTGGTGCTCGACCAGCCAGGACAGCAGCGGCAGGAAGACGAGCTGGCCGGAGGCGCCGGCGGCGGTGAGGATGCCGGTGACCAGGCCGCGGCGGCCGACGAACCAGCGGTTGGTGACGGTCGCGGCGAAGGCGAGGGCCATGGAGCCGCTGCCGAGGCCGACGAGGACGCCCCAGTAGAGGACGAGTTGCCAGGCGGCCGTCATCCACACGGTGAGGAGCGACCCGGCGGCGATGACCGTCAGGGCCATGGCGACGACCCGGCGGATGCCGAACCGGTCCATGAGCGCGGCGGCGAAGGGGGCGGTGAGCCCGTAGAGCGCGAGGTTCACCGAGACGGCGAAGCCGATCGTCCCGCGTGACCAGTCGAACTCGCCGTGCAGCGGCTCGATCAGCAGGCCCGGCAGCGAGGCGAAGGCCGCGGCGCCGATGATCGTGACGAAGGTGACCGCCGCGACGGACCAGGCGCGGTGGACGCGGGGCGTGCGGGCGGGAGGACGGACGGGGGGACGGTCGGGTGCGTGACCGGCGGGGCGCTCGGTTGTCTGGGCCATGCCACTGAGCATCCCGTCCGGGCCGTGCCCCGACCATTGGCCCGAACGACAGCTTTCCAAAGGATCGGGACACGCCTCCGTGTCCCGGGCCGCGCCCCCGGGCCGCACCTCGGACGTCCCCCCCGCACCCCGGACGCCCCCACGCCCCTACAGCCGCGGCAGTGTCCTGATCGGCCGTACGGCGAGCAGCGCGGCCACCACCAGGACCGCGATGCCCGCGCCCGTGAGCAGCACCTGCTGCGCGCCGACGGCGGCGGCGACCGGGCCCGACAGGGTGCGGCCGACGCCCATCATCAGGAGGGAGCCGGCCACGTCGTAGGCGTGCATGCGGTTGAGGGCCTCCTGGGGGACGTGGGTCTGGACCGAGGTGGACCACATGACGAGCCAGAAGGCGAAGGCCGCGCCGGCGATGAACTGGCCGGCGCCGAGGAGGGCGACGGGTGCGCCGAGGCCGAGCAGGGCGAGGTTCACGGGGAGGCCGAGGAGTGCGACGGCGCCGGAGGCGAGGGGGCGGCGGGGGCGGAGCCGGAGGGCGAGCAGGCCGCCGACGGCGCTGCCGGCGCCGTTGACGGCCATGAGCACGCCGTACGCGGCCGAGCCGTGGTCCTCGGTGACCAGGCTCGCGGTGAGCGGCACCATGGGCCCGGCGACGGTCAGCCCGTACACCGTCCAGATGGATATGACGCCCCACAGCCAACTCCGGGACCGGAACTCGCGCCAGCCGCCCGCGAGTTCGGCGCCGAGGGAGTCGCGGCGCGCGGAGTCGGACGGGAGCGGGGCGATCCGCAGGAGGGTGAGGCAGAGGGCGCTGACCGCGAACGTCACGCCGTTGACGGCGAAGGCCGCGCCCGCGTTCCAGACGGCGACGAGCAGGCCGGCGGCGGCCGGTCCCGCCATGGTCATGAGGGCCTCGACGACCCGCAGGACGGCGTTGGCGCGCTGCACGTCGGGGGCGATGCGGGGGATGGTGGAGGCGACGCCGGGCTGGAAGAGGGCGGCGCCCATGCCGGCGGCGACGGAGAGGGCGTACACCGCCCAGAGCGGCGGGCTGCCGAGGGTGAAGGAGACGGCGAGGACGGCGGCGCCGGGCAGTCGCAGGAGGTCGGCGAGGATCATCATGCGGCGGGCGGTGAACCGGTCCGCGAGGACGCCGCCGAAGAGCACGAAGAGCGCGAAGGCGGCCGTCCAGCCACCGAGCGCGTACCCGACGGTGGAGCCGGGGTGGCCGGCGCCGAGGAGTCCGGCGGCGAAGGCGACCGGGACCATGCCCTCGCCGAAGACGGCGACCGCGCGGGCGACGAAGAAGAGCCGGAAGTTGCGGTTCCAGAGTGCGGGCGGCTCGACCGGGGCGGGAATCCGCTCGGCGGCCTCAGACTTGTACGTGTTGTCCGTCACGGACAAGCAGAACTACCGGAAAGTGGTCTGGACCACCAGTCCTTTTTCTCCGCCGCCCGCCGAAGGGAGCACGCCCGTGCCGTCGCAGTCCGGCCCCACCCCCCACCGCGTCGCCGTCCTCGCGCTGCCCGGGCTCCTCCCCTTCGAGCTCGGCATCCCGCACCGGATCTTCGGGCGCGCCAAGGACGCCGAGGGACGGCACCTGTACGAGATCGTCACCTGCGCGCCGGCCGCGGGCGCCGTGCCCACCGACGCCGACTTCTCCGTGTACGTGGAGCACGGGCCGGAGGTCCTCGCCACCGCCGACACGGTCGTCGTCCCCGCCTCGTACGAGCTGGGGCCCGTCCACGAGGAGGGCAGGCTCACCGAGGAGCTGGCCGCCGCGCTGGCGCACATCCGGCCCGGCACCCGGCTCGTCTCCATCTGCACCGGCGGGTACGTGCTGGCCGCCGCCGGGTTCCTCGACGGGCGCCCGGCCACCACCCACTGGTCCTCCGCCGAGCACTTCCAGCGGCTCTTCCCGTCCGTACGGGTCGACGCGGACGTCCTCTTCGTCGACGACGGCGACGTCCTGACGTCGGCGGGCGTCGCCGCCGGGATCGACCTGTGCCTGCACATCGTGCGCCGCGACCACGGCACGGCCGTCGCCAACGACGTCGCCCGCAGGACCGTCGTGCCGCCGCACCGCGACGGCGGCCAGGCCCAGTACATCGAGCGCCCGGTGCCCGAGGCGGGCACCCACACCACGACCACCGCGCGGGCGTGGGCGCTGGCCCACCTGGACGAGCCGATCCAGCTGCGGGACCTGGCCGAGAAGGAGTCGATGAGCGTGCGGACGTTCACCCGCCGCTTCCGCGACGAGGTCGGCATCAGCCCCGGCCAGTGGCTCACCCAGCAGCGCGTCGAACGCGCCCGGTACCTCCTGGAGTCCACCGGCCTCCCCGTCGACCGCGTCGCCCGGGACGCCGGCTTCGGCACCGCCCAGTCCCTGCGCGTCCACCTGATGACCGCGATCGGCGTGACCCCGACCGCCTACCGCCGCACCTTCCGCACGGGCGCGGACGCCGTCTGAACGTCCCCCGCCACCGCGGCGCGGCGGATCAGCCGCCGCTCCCCCACGAAACCGGCCCCGGTGAGCAGCACGGTCAGGACCACCCCGCACAGGATCGCCGTCGACGGCGCCACCACCTTGAGCAGCGCGCCCGCGAGGGTGCCGCTGACCGCGTAACCGGCGCCCACCGCCGCGTACATCACCGAGTACCCGGCGGCGAGCGCGGACGGCGGCAGGACCTCCCGCAGGGCGAGGTTCCGGGACAGGCCCGAAGGCGCCTGAAGGATCCCCGCGGCGACCAGCGCCACCGCTATCGCGGCGGTCCACGGCAGTACGGCGACGAGCGCGACGCCCGAGGCCACCGCGAGCACGAGCACCGTCGACTGGGCGGACAGCGACCCCGGCCAGTGCCCCCGCAGGCCGTACACGAACCCGCCCGCCGCCGAGCCGATGGAGAACCCGGCGAGCAGCGGCCCCGCCCACCCGATGCCGATCCCCCGCTGTTCGAGCAGGGCGGGCAGGACCAGCTCGGCCAGCGCGAGCAGCGTCAGGCCGGCGGCCCCCAGGACGTACACCGGCCAGGCCCGCAGCAGCATCCGCCGCATCGACGCGCCCTCCTCCTGCGGCTCCGCCGCCCACCCGGCCGGCAGCATCCGCAGCCCCGCCACCGACACGGCCAGCAGCGCCCCCATGAGGAGCAGCGGCACGGCCGGGTCGACGCCGAGCGCGAGTCCGGTCGCCAAGGCGGGCGCGGCCGCCCAGATGGCGAAGGTCAGCACCGACTCCATGCTCATCGCCTGGGTGACGGCCCGCTCCGGCACGAGGCTGGTGAGCAGCGCCCGCAGCCCCCCGGGCACGGCGGCGGGCCCGACGCCCGCGAGCAGCGCGAGGGCGCCGAGCACCACCGGGTGGGCGCCCGGCAGCAGCCCTAGTCCGGCGAACCCGGCGGCGCCGACGGCGAGTCCGGCGGCCAGCTGCGGCCTGGCCCGCTCGGCGTTCATCCGCAGGCCGAGCACGGGCGCGCCGACGATCTCCCCGAGCACGTACACCGCCGCGAGCACCGCCCCGAGCGAGTACCCGCCGGGTCGCTCCCGCACCAGGAACACGACCGCGAGCGGCGCCATGGCGATGGGCAGCCGGCTGGTGACCATGACGGTCGACCAGGCCAGGACGGGTCGGGTGGCGAGTTCGCGGTAGGACATGGCCGTGACCGTAACCCGCCGACGGTCCTGTCCCCCAGGGAAATACGGCGGGCTCGCACGCCCCCGCGACCCGCCGTGTTTCCGCCCCCCCCTGCCCGCTGTTCCGTACGGCTCAGAACGTGAGCACGCCCCTGGCCACCTTCCCCCGCTCCGCGTCCTCCACCGCGCGCGCGAAGTCCTCCACGGGGTAGGTGGCGGTCACGAGCTCGTCGAGGAGGAGGCCGCCCGTCCGGTACAGCTCCGCGTAGAGGGCGATGTCCTTCTGCGGGCGGGAGGAGCCGTAGCGGCAGCCCAGGATCGACTTGTCCAGGAACATGGCGGCGGGCAGGAACGTCGCCTCCGCCTTGGGCGCGGTCATGCCGAGGAGGACCGCCTGGCCGTGGCGGTCGAGCAGGTCGACGGCGGTACGGACGAGGCCCGTGTGCCCGACGCACTCGAAGACGTGGTCGGCGCCGGTGGGCAGGACCTCCCGGACGCCGTCCGCGGAGTCGAGGAAGTGGGTGGCGCCGAACCGCCGTGCCACGGCCTCCTTCTCCGGGTTGGTGTCGACGGCCACGATCGTCAGGGCGCCCGCGATCCGGGCGCCCTGGATCACGTTGAGCCCGATCCCCCCGGTGCCGATGACGACGACCGTCTCGCCCCGGCCGACCTTCGCCCGGTTCAGCACCGCGCCGACGCCGGTGAGGACGCCGCAGCCCATCAGGGCGGCGGAGGTGAGCGGGATGTCCTTCGGGATCCGTACGGCCTGGACGGCCTTGACGACGGTCCGCTCCGCGAACGACGAGTTCGACGCGAACTGGTAGACCGGCCGCCCGTCCCGCGAGAACGGCTGCCCCGGCATCCCGATCGCCTTCTGGCACATCGTCGGCCGTCCCCGGTCGCAGTCCGCGCACGCCCCGCAGTTCGCCAGCGTAGAGAGGGCCACGTGATCCCCGGGCACGACGTGCGTCACGCCGGCCCCCACGGCCTCCACGACCCCCGCGCCCTCGTGGCCGAGGACCACGGGCGGGGGGAACGGGATCGTCCCGTCCACCACCGACAGGTCGCTGTGGCAGAGCCCCGCCGCCGCGATCCCGACCAGCACCTCGCCCGGCCCCGGGTCCCGCACCTCCAGGTCGTCGACGACCTGCACCGACTTCCCGTCGAACACGACGCCCCTCATGACCCGTTCTCCTTCGCGGCGTTGGGGCGGTCGCCCGCCGCGGCGGCGCGCGCCATCTCCTCCAGCCGGGCGAGCATCGGCATGGGGTCGGTGCCGACGGTCCCGGGGAGGAAGTCGGCGATGCGTTCGGGGGTCCAGGCGGCGCCTTCGGCGTAGCCGGCGCGCAGTTCGCGCGGCTGGGCCCAGACGGCGATCTTGGGTCCGGCGATCGTGTAGACCTGGCCGGTGATCTTCTCGGCTCGGGCCCGCTCGGAGAGGAGGTAGACGACGAGGGCGGCCACGTCCTCGGGCTCGCCGATCTCCTTGAGCTCCATGGGGACGTTGGCGGACATGCGGGTGCGGGCGACCGGGGCGACGGCGTTCGCGGTGACGCCGTACTTGTGGAGGCCGAGCGCCGCGGAGCGGACGAGGGAGATGATCCCGCCCTTGGCGGCCGAGTAGTTGGCCTGGGCGACGGAGCCCTGGTGGTTGCCGCTGGTGAACCCGATGAGCGTGCCCGTGCCCTGCTTGCGCATGACGGCCGACGCGGCGCGGAAGACGGTGAACGTGCCCTTGAGGTGGGTGGCGACGACGGGGTCCCACTCCTCCTCGGACATGTTGAAGAGCATGCGTTCGCGCAGGATGCCGGCGACGCAGACGACGCCGTCGATGCGCCCGTACTCGGCGAGGGCGACGTCCACGATCCGCTGTCCGCCCGCCATCGTCGAGATGTCGTCGGCGACGGCGACGGCCGCGCCGCCCGCCGCCTCGATCTCCTTCACGACGGCGAGGGCGACCTCGGAGGTCGGTTCGCCGCCCTCGATCGACACCCCGTAGTCGTTGACGACGACCTTCGCGCCCTCCGCCGCGCACGCGAGGGCGACGGCGCGGCCGATGCCCCGCCCCGCCCCCGTCACCGCGACGACCTTGCCAGCCAAGAAGTTCCGCACGCCCGGCCCCTTCCCGCACTTTCTGACGGTCCGTTAGATTCGTTCGTCGTCAGGATTCTACGGTCCGTCAGATACCGGAAAACAAGACCCCGGAGGCCCCGATGTCTCTCCCCGCCGCATTTCACGAGATCGCCAAACGCGTCAACAACTGGGGCCGCTGGGGCCGGGACGACGAGATCGGCACCCTCAACCTCGTCACGGACGAGGTGGTGCGCGAGGCCGTCGCCACCGTCCGCACCGGACACCGCGTCCCCCTCGCCGTCGACCTGAAGCAGGACGGCGTGCAGACCGGGATGATCCCCGGCCGGGTGAACCCGCTACACGTCATGGTCCAGGTCAACCAGGAGCTCTTCGGCCCCGGCACGGTCGCCACCAGCGACGACGCCGTGACCCTGGGCCTCCAGGCCGGCACCCACTGGGACGCCCTGACCCACGCCTCGCACTCGGGCCGCATCTACAACGGCCGCCCCGCCACCACCATCACCCCGCACGGCCGCTCCGAGTTCAGCGGCATCCACACCGCCCGGCACCTCGTGAGCCGCGGGGTCCTCCTGGACGTCGCCGCGGCGAAGGGCGTCGACCGGCTGCCCGGCGACCACGCCGTCACCCCGGAGGATCTCGACGAGGCGGCCGACTTCGGCGGCGTCACGGTCCGCGCCGGCGACATCGTGCTCGTGCGGACGGGTCAGATGCGGGCGTACCTGGCCGGGGACAAGCACGGGTACGCCTTCCCGTCACCGGGGCTCTCGATCCGCACGCCGGAGTGGTTCCACGCCCGTGACGTCGCCGCCGTCGCCAACGACACGCTCACCTTCGAGATCTTCCCGCCGGAGATCGACGACCTGTGGCTGCCGGTGCACGCGCTCGACCTGGTCGAGATGGGGATGCTCCAGGGGCAGAACTGGAACCTCGAAGGCCTGTCCACAGCCTGTGCACAAGAACGGCGCTACGCCTTCCTGCTCTCCGCCATGCCCGAACCCTTCGTCGGCGGTACGGGCACGCCGGTGGCACCGGTCGCCATCCTCTGAGGCACGGGGTCACGGGCGGCGGCGCGCTCGCGCGCGCCCCGAGCACGGCACGGCCGCCGCCACCCGGCCACGACCCGCACACGCCGAGGGCACACGGCCCTCGGCTCCCCTCGCCACGAATCGCTCACACCAGAGTGGGCAAAACGCCACGAACCGTCAACAGTGCACCCGACCGGGCGACACCGCGGCCTGCCCGTGCGACGGGCCCACCGGAGCCCGGTCCACCTCGCACCAGATGCTCTTGCCGGCGCCCTCCGACTGCCAGCCCCACCGGTCCGCGAGGCCGTCCACCAGCTCCAGGCCGCGCCCGTTGGTGTCGTCGCCCTCGGCGTGCCGGGGCCTCGGCGGACGGTCGCTCGTGTCGGCGACCTCGACCCGCACCCCGCCCTCCGCCGCGAACAGCATCCGCAGCACCGCCGGGCATCCCGTGTGCACCACGGCGTTGGTCACGAGCTCGGAGATGAGCAGGACCAGCGTGTCGGTCAGCGGCTCGTCATCCCCTATGCCCGATCCGGCGAGCCGCGAGCGGGCCCACCTCCGAGCTCGCCCCACCTCGGCCGGGTCGGGCCCGACCTCCAACTGCACCTGAAGCACCTGCACCGCTCACACCATCCGAACCGGCGGACAACACACCTTCACGGAACGTGATTCCCTTGTGGGACAGCATGGTTGACGTACAGTCACCGCAACAAGCGCTTCGGGCATATTCCAGCGCGAAGGAGTACGCATGGTCCATACTGTGCGACGCACGCTGCGGGTAGTCGAACGCCGGGTGCGAGCGGCGGGCATTCCCGGACACGGGGTCGCCTCAGGGGCGACACCGGGACGATCCGGGCCAACGAGCACTCGCATCCCACGGAGAGTACCGGAGCCGGAGGCCGACTCCGGGCCGTGACGACCCCGCCGAAGGACACAACCCGGTATCGACATTCCGTCACCCTTCGAACACGCAGCGCTACAGCGCCGCCGCCACCACCTCCTCGGCCCGCGCCCCCGTCATCCCCAACCGCGCCCGCACCCACGCCCGCTTCAGATGCAGGTGCACGTCCGCCTCCCAGGTGAACCCCATCCCCCCGAACACCTGCAGGCAGTCCCGCGCGTTGCCCGTCGCCGCCTCGTCGGCCAGCATCTTCGCCCCCGCGATCTCGACGGGATCCCCGGTGACGGCGGCGGCCCACACCGCCGCCCGCGCCAGCTCCGTCCGCACGAGCATCCCGGCACACAGGTGCTTCACCGCCTGGAACCCCCCGATCACCTGCCCGAACTGCTCCCGCTCCCGCGCGTACGCCACCGCCGCGTCGGTAGTGGCCCCCGCGCTCCCGACCTGTTCGGCGGCGAACAGGAGGGCCCCGGTCGTGGGCGATCGCTCCTCCCCCGGACTTCGTCCGGGGGGACCCCCAGGGCGGAACGGGTGGGCACCACGGACGGCGCCCCCTGCCCGGCCGAGGCTCCCCGCGCCCCCCGCGCCCGCCGGCCCCGGCACCCTGTGCAGCGGCGTCAGCGGATCGACCGACCGCAACGGCACGGCGCCGGTGACGTCCCCCAGCACCACGTCGGCCTCGTCCATCCACGGCACCAGCCCCTCCGACGCGGACGTCACCACCGCGGCCCCCTCCGCCGCCCCCGGCACCACCCCCGCCGCGAGATGCGTCGCCACCACCGGCCCCGGCAGCAGCACCCTCCCCGCCTCCTCGAAGACGAGCACCGCCTCGGGAAGCCCGAGCCCCACCCCGCCGTCCTCCTCCGGGAGCCGCAGCGAGAAGAACCCGGCGGCGCCGAGCTCCCGCCACAGCGCCCGGTCCAGCCCCGGCGAGTCCACCGCCGCCCGCAGCGCCGCCCGGTCGAAGAGCCGCGCGAGCAGCTCCCGCACGCCCTTCCGCAGGGCCCGCTGGTCCTCGGTGAGTCGGAAGTCCATGGCGGGGGTCACCGGCCCTTCGGCAGGCCGAGGATGCGCTCGGCGACGATGTTGCGCTGGATCTGCGAGGTGCCGGCGGCGATGGTGTACGAGAGGGAGGACAGCCGGTCGAGGGTCCAGTCGCGGTCGAGGTCGAGCGCGTCGGGACCGAGGACGGTGGCGGCGGCCTCGTACAGCTTCTGGCGGGCGTGCGAGTAGTGGAGCTTGAAGACGGACCCGCCGGCGCCCGGGACGCCGCCGGTCGCCTGGGCCTCGCTGACGTTGGCCTGGGTGAGCCGCCAGAGCGCCTGGAACTCGGCGGCGAGCCGGCCGAGCCGGCGGCGGAGGACGGCGTCGTCCCAGGTGCCGTTCTTCCGCGCCGTGCGGGCGAGTTCGCCGAGCAGGCGGCGGCAGGCGACGACCTCGCCGACGAAGGCGGTGCCGCGTTCGAAGGAGAGGGTGACCATGGTGACCCGCCAGCCGTCGTTCTCGTCGCCGACCCGGTTCTCGACCGGGACGCGCACCTCGTCGAGGAAGACCTCGGCGAACTCGGTGGAGCCGGCGAGGGTGCGGAGCGGCCGCACGGTGACGCCGGGCGCGTCCATGGGCAGGGCGAGCCAGCTGATGCCCTTGTGCTTGGGGGCCGCCGGGTCGGTGCGGACGAGGAGTTCGCACCAGTCGGCGACCTCGGCGTGCGAGGTCCAGATCTTCTGCCCGGTGACGACGTACGCGTCCCCGTCCCGCACGGCGCGGGTCCGGAGGGAGGCGAGGTCGGAGCCGGCACCGGGTTCGCTGAAGCCCTGGCACCAGACCTGGTCGCCGCGGAGGATCGGCGGCAGCCAGCGTGCGCGCTGCGCGGCGGTGCCCTCGGCGGCGATGGTCGGTCCCGCGTGGAGGAGGCCGACGAAGCCGGCGCCGACGTAGGGGGCGCCGGCGAGTTCGGTCTCCTCCAGGAAGATCAGCCGCTGGGTGGGGGACGCGTCCCAGTGGACGCCGGCGTATCCGGCGTCGTGCAGCCTGCGCTGCCAGCCGCAGTCGTACGCCCGCCGGGCCGGCCAGTCGAGCGGGTCGGGTCGCGGCGGGAGGGCGGGCAGGGTGGCGGTGAGCCACGCGCGCAGCCGGGCGCGGAACTCCTCCTCCTCGTCGGTGCAGGTGAGGTCCATCAGGCGCGTCCGCGGTCGAGGTCGAGGTCGAGCATGCGGATGGCGTTGCCGCGCATGAGCTTGTAGACCGTCTCGTCGTCGAGGCCCCGGACGTGGTCGAGGGCGACCTCCTTGGTGTGCGGGAAGGTCGAGTCGACGTGCGGGTAGTCGGTCTCGAAGGTGGCGTTGTCGCGGCCGACGACGTCGAGCGAGGCGATGCCGTGCTTGTCGCGGAAGAAGCAGCAGAAGATCTGCCGGTAGTAGTACGTGGACGGCGGCTCGGGGACGATGTCCCGCACGCCGCCCCAGGCGCGGTGCTCCTCCCACACGTCGTCGGCGCGTTCGAGGGCGTACGGGATCCAGCCCATCTGGCCCTCGCTGTAGGCGAGCTTCAGCCGCGGGAACTTCACCAGCACCCCGCTGAAGAGGAAGTCCATCATCGAGGCCATGGCGTTGTTGAAGCTGAGCGAGGCCTGGACGGCGGGCGGGGCGTCGGGGGAGGCGGCGGGCATCTGGCTGCTGGAGCCGATGTGCATGTTGACGACGGTGCCGGTCTCCTGGCAGACGGCGAAGAAGGGGTCCCAGTAGCCGGAGTGGATGGAGGGCAGTCCGAGGTGGGTGGGGATCTCGGAGAAGGTGACGGCCTTGACGCCGCGGGCGGCGTTGCGCCGGATCTCGGCGACGGCGAGGTCGATGTCCCACAGCGGGATGATGCACAGCGGGATGAGCCGGCCCCCGCTGCCCCCGCACCATTCCTCGACCATCCAGTCGTTGTAGGCGCGGACGCAGGCGAGGGCGACCTCCTTGTCGTGCGCCTCGGCGAAGGTCTGGCCGCAGAAGCGGGGGAAGGTGGGGAAGCAGAGGGAGGCCTCGACGTGGTTGAGGTCCATGTCCTTGAGGCGGGCGGCCGGGTCCCAGCAGCCGCGCCGCATCTCCTCGCGGGTGATGCCCTCCAGGGTCATGTCGTCGCGGTCGAAGCCGACGGCGGCGATGTTGCGCTTGTACGGGAACTTGAGGTCCTCGTAGATCCACCAGTCGGTGGGCGGACCCTCGGGGTCCATCGTGATCTGGTACTTGCCGGCGACGTAGGCCAGCTCGCCGATGCCGGCGGTGAGCGGCCGGGGGCCGCGGTCGCGGTACTTCTTCGGGAGCCAGGTCTCGAAGAGGTGGGCCGGCTCGATCACGTGGTCGTCGACGCTGATGATGCGGGGCAGTTCCGTCATGGAGCCTCTCCCGGATTGGGCGGACCGCTCCCGGCCCGTTTCTGATGACCCGTCAGATCTGACGGGATCAGGCTAGCTCCGCACCCCTGGACCGACAAGCGTCGGACCTCTACGCTCACCGGACTATCTGACGGAACGTCAGCCATGAGGAGTACGGGATGAACGAGACCGCACACGCCCTGGGCGAGTCCCGCACGCTCTGGGAGCTCGTCGAACACCGCGCCGCACTCACTCCCGACCGGCCCATCCTGCTCCAGGGCGACCGCGTCCTCACCTTCGGCGGCCTCCGGGACCGGGCCGAGCGGTGCGCCGCCGGACTCCACGAGAGGGGCGTGCGCGCCGGAACGGTCGTCGCCTGGCAGCTCCCCACCCGCATCGAGACGGCCGTGCTCTCCTTCGCGCTCGCCCGCATCGGAGCCGTACAGACGCCGGTGATCCCCTTCTACCGGGACAAGGAGGTCGGCTTCGCCCTGCGCGCCTCACGCGCCGAGCACTTCGCCGTCCCCGGAGTCTGGCGCGGATTCGACCACACGGAGATGGCCCGGCGGCTCGGCGCGCACGGGATCCTCGAAGCGTACGAGGACCTTCCGGACGGCGACCCCGCCGTCCTGCCCCCACCGCCCTCGTCGGGGACCGACGTCCGCTGGATCTACTGGACCTCCGGCACCACCTCCGACCCCAAGGGCGTCCTCCACACCGACCGCTCGCTCCTCGCCGGCGGCTCCTGCCTCGCCCACGCCCTGCAACTCACCGAGGCGGACGTCGGCTCGATGGCCTTCCCGTACGCGCACATCGCCGGACCCGACTACACGGTGATGCTGCTCCTGTACGGGTTCCCCGCCGTCATGTTCGAGCAGTTCGCGCTGCCCGACGCCCTCGACGAGTACAACCGGCACGGCGTGACCGTCGCCGGCGGCTCCACCGCCTTCTACTCCATGTTCCTCGCCGAGCAGCGCAAGCAGCCCGACAAGCCCGTCATCCCCACCCTCCGGCTGCTCGCGGGCGGCGGCGCGCCCAAACCGCCCGAGATCTACCACGCCGTGCGCAAGGAACTGGGCTGCCAGCTCACCCACGGGTACGGCATGACCGAAGTCCCCATGATCACCATGGGCGCGCCCGACGACACCCCCGAGAACCTCGCCACCACCGAAGGCCGCCCGCCCGCCGGCATGGAGATCCGCATCACCGGCGACGGCGAGGTCCGGCTCCGCGGCGAAGCCGTCTGCCGCGGCTACCTGGACCCGGCGCAGACGGCCGCCGCCTTCGACGAGGACGGCTTCCTGATCACCGGCGACGTCGGGCACCTCACCCCGACCGGGCACCTCGTCCTCACCGGACGGATCAAGGACATCATCATCCGCAAGGGAGAGAACATCTCGGCCAAGGAGATCGAGGACCTCCTCCACCGCCACCCGGACGTCGGCGACGCGGCCGTCATAGGCCTCCCGGACGCCGAGCGCGGCGAACGCGTCTGCGCCGTCGTCGAGCAGCCCCCCGGCGCCGCCCCGCTGACCCTGCCCGCGGTGACGGCCTTCCTGCGGGAGGCGGGCCTCTCCGTCCACAAGCTGCCGGAGCAGCTGGAACTGATGGACGCGCTCCCCCGCAACGAGACCCTCCGCAAGGTGCTCAAGTACCGGCTCAGGGAACGCTTCGGTCCGGCCCCCCGGTGAGCGCCTCCGGCACGTCCTCGTACACCTCGAAGAGGCGCCGCACACCGAGCGCGGACAGCACCCGGTCGACGTGACCGTCCCCGACGCCCTCGTCCTCCCCGACCCGCCCGGGGAGGATCAGGCGCAGCCGGCCGCCGCACGAGCGGAGCAGGCGGCGCGCCGCGATGAGGACGCCGACGCCGCTCGAGTCGCAGAACCGCACGCCCGACAGGTCGACCACCAGGTCGTGCCGGCCGCCCGCGACGGCGTCGTGGACGCTGCGGCGTATCCGGGGGGAGGTGACCAGGTCCAGTTCTCCCCGGACCCGCAGAACCGTCCAGGAGCCGTACTCGTCCTCATCGACCTCGATCGCTGTCACGGACGCCGCCTGCCCCACCGGGACGTGCCGAAACCCCGGGATCCGGGGATGACGCGTTCCTTACCATCCACACCGGCGTCAAGGGCGTACTTGCGGCAAACGGGCGTGCGTCCCCGGTGCCGCGCACTACTTTGGACGGGGAAGGGGCTGGACCGGAGACCGGGAGGGGCGGAGGGCCGGATGGCGACGGACACACCACTGCGCTGGGACCGCAAGATGCAGCAGCGGCTCGCGCGCGGGGAGGCCGCCGCGCTCGGCGAGCTCTACGACCGGTTCGCCGCCCTGGTGCACAGCCTCGCCCACCGCGTCCTCGACGACGACGCGGCCGCCGACCAGATCACCCGCGAGGTCTTCGGCTACATCTGGGAGAACCCCGACGCCTACGACCCCAAGCAGGGCAGCATGCGCTCCTGGGTCGCCCGGCTCACCCAGCGCCAGGCCGTCCACCGGCTGCGGCAGGCCGAGACGACGGCCTACGCGGAGACCGGACTCGGCTCCGCCGAGGAACTGGAACAGAAGGTCCGCCGCGCCAACGTCGCCGCCCGCGCCGACTACATCGTCACCTCCATGCCGGCCCCCCTGCGAGCCGCCCTCGAACTCGCCTACTTCCAACGGCGCGACTACCGCCAGACCGCCGCCGACCTCGGCGTCACCGACGACGAGGCCCGCCGCCGCCTCCGCCTCGGCCTCCAGCTCCTCTCCAACGCCAACACCCGCCCCCTCGGCGGCTCCTCCCCGCCCGGCTACGGACCAGCCCTGTGAGCGAGGCCGACAACGACGCCGACGACGTCGCCCGCACCCCCTGGATACCGGGCCCCCGACAGTCGGCCGACGACCACGCGAACCTGGACACGCCACCACGCCCGTGGCCGAGCACACCCGAGGACGAGACGGGACGCGAGGCGGGCGAGCCGGAGCTTCGTGCAGGTGGGCCCGAGCCCGAGCCCGAGGTGCTCGTCCTGACCCACGCGGTGCTCAAGTCCCTCCTCGGGGCTTGGGCGCTCTCGGCATGCTCCAGCGGGGAGACCAAGGCCGTGGAGGACCACCTCACCGCGTGCGCGCCCTGCGCCGACGAGGCACTTCGGCTCCGCGACGCGGTCGCACTGCTCCACGAGGACCGCGACCTCGACCTCGACCCGCTGCTCCGCTCCCGGGTCCTGGAGAACTGCCTCGGCCGCCGCCCCGCCCGCATCCCCGTCCCCGACTGGGTGACCCCGTACGACGCCGAGACCGCCCGGCTCGACGCGCTCCTCCGGGACATCGGCGAGTCCGAGTGGCACGCGCCGGTACGGCTCAAGTGGTACGAGGAGGACCGCGTCGTACGGCGCAAGGCCACCGTCGCCGGTGTCATCGGCCACCTCTTCGCGGTCGACGGCCTGGTGTCGGCCGCACTGGGCCTGGACGACCCGCTCGGCACGGGCGTGCCCGAGCTGTCGCCCGCCGAACGCACCGAGGCGTTCTGGACGGGGCTCGACCGGCCCCCGAACCGGGCGCTGCGCGACCCCTGGCGTGAGCAGAGCCACACCCTGATCCGCACGGTCTCCTTCGCGGGGCGGGGCGTCGCCGACCTCACCGTCACGTACAAGGACTTCGCGCTGCCGCTGCGCGACTCGCTCCTGGAACGGGCCTTCGAGTGCTGGGTCCACGCGGACGACATCGCCAACGCGATCGCCTACCCGTACGCCCCGCCCAGCGGCGCCCACCTCCACGGCATGATCGACCTCGCGGCCCGGCTCCTCCCCGCGGCCCTCGCCACCCGGCGCCGCACCGGGCTCGCCTCCCCGGCCCGCCGCCTCGTCGCCGCGGGCACGCCCGGCCGTTCCCTCCACCTCGAAGTCGAGGGCGCCGGGGGCGGCCACTGGTACATCCCCCTCGACTCCCCCGCCGCGATCGGCTCCCCCGACCAGTCCGTTGCCCAGGTCGCCATGGACGGCGTCGAGTTCTGCCAGCTCGTCGCCGGCCACATCTCCCCCGAGGAAGCCGCCGCCGGGCAGGACGGTGACCGCGAAGCCATCCGCGACGTCCTCTCCGCCGCCGCCTCCCTCAGCCGCCTCTGACCCCACCCGCCACCTTTCGCAGGCTTCCGCGGCCGCGCCACCCGTTGCAGGTACCCGTTCCACTGGGACGGTGCCCACCCTGTTGTGGGCATTCGTTCCTCCCCCAGACTTCGTCCGGGGGGACCCCCAGGGCGGAACGGGTGGGCACAACGGACGGCGCCCCGCCCGTTGTGGGCAATCGTCCGCCAGGGGCGGAACGGGTGGGCACAACGGACGGCGCCCCCTGCCGGGCCTAGGCATCCGCGCCCGAACCCGCACCGGATGCACGCCGAGCAATGGGTGCGGGTCCAGGCACAAGGGGCGGAGGCGCCGCCAAGGGCGCCGTCCCGTGTGCCCACCCGTCCCGCCCTGGGGGTACCCCCGGACGAAGTCTGGGGGAGGGACGATTGCCCACACGGCGGTGGGGGCGACGGGTGGCGGCCGGAGCCGCGGCGACGGCGGGGGGTCGTGTTGGGGGTCAGGCGAAGACGACGGTGCGGCGGCCGTTGAGGAGGATGCGGCGTTCGGCGTGCCATTTGACGGCACGGGCGAGGGCCTGGCACTCGACGTCGCGCCCGACGGCGACGAGCTGGTCGGGCGTGACCTCGTGCCCGACGCGCTCGACTTCCTGCTCGATGATCGGACCTTCGTCGAGGTCGGCGGTGACGTAGTGCGCGGTGGCACCGATGAGCTTGACGCCCCGGGCGTGCGCCTGGTGGTACGGCTTGGCGCCCTTGAAGCTGGGGAGGAAGGAGTGGTGGATGTTGATGATCCGGCCGGACAGCTGCTTGCAGAGGTCGTCGGAGAGCACCTGCATGTAGCGGGCGAGCACGACGAGCTCGACGTTCTGTTCGCGGACGAGTTCCAGGAGCTCGGCTTCGGCGGCGGCCTTGGTGTCCTTGGTGACGGGGATGTGCCGGAAGGGCAGCCCGTAGGAGCCGACGAGTTCCTCGAAGTCGGTGTGGTTGGAGACGACGGCGACGATCTCGACGGGCAGCGCGCCGATGCGCGAGCGGAACAGCAGGTCGTTCAGGCAGTGCCCGAACTTGGAGACCATGAGCACGACCCGCATGGGCTGGTCGGCACGGTTGATCTGCCAGTCCATCTCGTACGCGTCGCCGACCGCCGCGAAGCTGGCCCGCAGCTTGTCCACGTTCACCGGCGCCTCGGCGGAGAAGTGGACGCGCATGAAGAACAGCCCCGTGTCCCGGTCTCCGAACTGCTGGCTGTCCTCGATGTTGCACCCGGTGATGAAGAGGTAGCTCGACACGGCGTGCACGATGCCCTGCTTGTCGGGGCACGAGAGGGTGAGGACGTACTGATCGGTCATTCCGGCAGCCTGCCACACCCGGATGCGCCGGGTGTGCCTCTGTCCGTCAGGCGGAACGGCTCGCGGACGGTTCGCGAGCACCGCGCGGGCGGTGCGCGAGCCGGGGCGCGAGCGGTGCGCGAGCCGGGCGGCAGCGGGTCAGGAGCGGGTCATGATGCGGAGGACGTCGAGGGTGCGCGGGGGCGCGTCGGGGTCCTCGCCGTCGGCCTGCGCCATCCGCACGTGTGCCTCGCGGGCGGCGCGTACGGCTTCGGGCCAGCCGTGGTGTTCGAGGTAGGCGGAGACGGGGGCGTCGGGGCCGACCTGGTGCATGATCCGGAGGACGCGGAGGACGGCGACGTCGACGAGGGCGGCCTCGCCGGTGTCCCGGAAGACGGCGCCCACGTATTTCTCGGCGGACCAGTTGTCGAGCCAGGTGTCCTCGACCAGGCGGTAGACGGCGTCGGTGACGTCGCCGTACCCGTCGAGGCCGGCCAGCCAGGTCGTCTCGTGGAACCCGGGGTCGGAGAGCATGTGCAGCGCCGAGCGCACGTTGATGCGCCAGCGCCACCACGGCATGTCGTTGAGCGGCATGCCGCCCATGGTGGAGGAGCGACGGCCGCGACGGGAAGAGTTAACCGAACCGGAGACTGGACTGGACACGTTTCGATCGTACGTTCCCGTGCGGCATAAGCGGACTCGACCCCTCCTCATCTGGGCCCGGCCCCCGTAATTCACCTTCACGTCACCCATCGTTGAACCGTGCTCACTCCCGCGTTACCCGTGAGGCGGAAATGTGCATGCCCATGACCGGTAGGCGACTGACCTCACTCCTCGCGTACGTCACGACCGCGGCGACCGGAGCGTCGCTGCTCACCGGGTGCGGCGTGCTCCCTGGGGCCACGGGGGGCTCCAGGGAGCCCCTCACGGTGATGACCTGGGCTCCCGACCAGACCCGAGCGACCAACATGCCCGGCATGCCCGCCATGGCACAGGCCTACGCACGGTGGGTCAACTCCCAGGGCGGCCTCGACGGCCACGAACTCCGCGTCCTCACCTGCAACGAACAGAACACCTCCGCCGGCGCCGCCGACTGCGCCCGCCGGGCCGTCCGCGAGAACGCGGTCGCGGTCGTCGGCTCGTACAGCCAGAACGGCCGCGCCTTCATGGCCCCCCTCGAAGCCGCCGGCATCCCGTACATCGGCGGCTACGGCATCTCGGAGGACGAGTTCACCAGCCCGCTCTCGTACCCCGTCAACGGCGGGCAGGCCTCCCTGATCGCCGGGCACGGCATGCAGCTGGCCGAGTCGTGCCGGAAGGTCTCGCTCGTCCGGCCCGACACCATCGCCGGGGACAAGCTGCCCGGGCTCCTCAACTCCGGCCTCCGCAAGGCCAGTCACCGCAGCGCGATCGACATCCCGGCCCTGGAGGACGCCGCGGAGTACTCGAAGCAGGCGGACCGGGCCCGCAGCAAGGCCGGCCACGAGGACGGCTGCGTCACCGCCGTGCTCGGCGAGCGCACCCAGACCTTCTTCGACTCCTTCCGCCGCCTGCCGGACGGCGGGCGGCGGGACGACGCGAAGGGCGGGGACGAGGCCGCCGTCCGCATCTCGTCGGTCCTCGGCAGCGTCGGCCAGCCCGTGATCGACCGGACCGGCGGCGCCCACAGCCCCTTCGAGGGCGCGTACGTCACCGGCTGGTACCCGGAGGCCGGCGACAAGAGCTGGGCGCCGATGCGCAAGGTCATCCAGGAGCACGCGTTCGCCGACAACCGGGTCGACCCGGCCGACGCCGGCGTCCAGACCACCTGGATCGCGTACACGGTCCTGAGGGAGGTCGTCGAGGGCCTCGACACGGACACGGTCACGGCCGCGAAGATCAGCCACGCCCTCGACCGGGGCGCGCGCATCGACACCGGCGGCCTGACGCCCGTCCTGCGCTGGAAGTACGAGGACCTGCTCGGCGCCCCCGGCTTCCCCCGGATCGTCAACCACGAGGTGACGTTCCAGGTGGTCCGCCAGGGACGCCTCGTGGCGCAGAAGCCCGGCTTCGTCGACGTCGGCGAGACCGTCCTCAGCGCCCCGTAAGCCCGCTCAGAGCTGCGTGTAGGTCCGCTTCTCCAGTCCGTACTTCGCGGCGGTCGGGTTCCACAGCCCGGCCGCCGTCTTCTTGGCGGTGGTGGCCTCGCCGCTCTTCGCGTCCCCCGCGACCCGGTTGCTGGTCGAGCGGGCCTTGCCGCCCTTGCAGGCCTTCTTGCCCTTCATCTGGTCGGCCCAGGCCGCGTAGTGGTCGTCGGCGGCGGCCGAGGCCTGCCAGGCCTTGGTGAGTGCCGCCGTCAGCGCCGCGTTGTCCGGGATCTTGTCGACCGAGAGCGCCTGGAGCTTGGTGATCAGCCCGCGGCGCTGCTCGGCGGCGCCCCGCAGATCGTTCGCGGCCTGGTCGAGGTTCTTGCACTGGTTGATGGAAGCGACCGAGCTGATCACCGTCTCACGGCTGCTGCTGCTGGTCGCGAGCAGCTTGCCGAGCTCCTGCGCCTGCGCCTCCGCCGGGTCGGCCGGCTTCTCCGCGGGCGCCCCGGTGGAGGGCGCGGCGGAGCTCGCCGCCACGTTCTGGCCGCCCCCCTTGGGGTCCTTCTTCTCGTCCCCGCCGCTGAGCAGCGCGCCGGCGCCGAGGCCGACGACCGCGCAGCCGATGACGACGGCGGCAATCAGCGCGACCGGCGACTTGCGGCGCGGCTCGGGCTCCTCGTCGTAGTAGGCGTCCTGGTAGCCGTACTGCTGGGACTGCGGCGGCTGCGGCGGCTGGAAGCCCTGCTGCTGGTGCTGCGGGGCCTGCTGCTGGTGCTGCTGCTGGTACGCGGGCGCCGCCGGCTGCTGGTAGCCCTGGGGCGGCTGCGGGTGCTGCGGGGCCCTGGGCGCCTGCGGGGCCTCGGTGCGGAAGAGGCTGTCGAACTCCGCGGGAGGCTGCCGCTCACCGGACGCCTGCCCCGGTACGGGGGCGATGAACTGGGTCGCGTCCGACGCCCCCGCCGGCCCGCCGCCCTGCCCGCCGCCCTGCTGCGGCAGCGGGCCCGTGCCGAGGAACTGGGTCGCCGAGCCCCCGCCCTGCTGCGGCGGCACCGGGGCGATGAACTGCGTGGCCTGCATGTCGCCGGCGGCCTGAGCGGCCGGCGGCGGGTACCCGTAGCCGGGCTGCTGCGCCTGCACCGGCGGCATCGCGCCCGGGACCGGCGCGATGTGCTGGGTAGCCTGCATGTCCGCGCCGGCCGGACCGCCGGGCTGCGGGTAGCCGTACCCGGGCTGCGGCGGCGCCTGCTGCGGGAAGGCCTGGGGAGCCTGCGGGGCCTGGGGCGCCTGCTGCGGCGGGATCGGCGGGAGGTACTGCGTCGACTGCATGTCCGCGGCACCCGGCGCCGCCTCCGGGGGCAGCGGCTGCGCGGGCGGCAGCGGCTGACCGCCCGGCTGACCGCCGGCGGGACCCCAGGCGCCGCCCCACGGCTGCGCTCCCCCGTGGGCACCGTCGTGCGCGGGGGGCACCGCCGGGTACTGCGGCTCCGGACCCTGTCCGTTCTGCGTCACCGGGACTCCTACTGATAAACCTACGGAATCGTCGGCTCACGCTACCGGGTGCGCCCAGGGCTCCGCACACACGTGTGAGCCCGGTTACACAACCTTCTCGACGCAACCTTCCCGACCTGGCCTCCCCGACGCAACCTTCCGACGTGGCCTCCTCGCCGCAGTCTTCCGAAGCGGCCTTCCCGACCTGGCCTCCTCGCCGCAGTCTTCCGACGCAGCCTTCCCGACGCAGCCTTCCCGCGCGACCCGCGCAATCGACTCCCCGACCCACGAGCCGGACGGCCCCACGAGCCGGACGAGCCCGCGAGTCGGACGGTCCTACAGGCCGGACGGGCCCGCCGGCCCGACGGGCCTACGCCGCCGCGAGGTCCATCCGCGCCCCGAACTCCCGCACCACCGCCTCGCCCGCGTACGGCTCCAGGCGCTCCCTCAGGTCCTCCAGGTACTCCGCGCCCCGGGACGACCGCAGCGTGCCGAGCAGTTCGAGGGCGCGCGTCCCCGTGCGGCAGGCCTGCTCGATCTCGCGCTGCTGGACGCGCGCCGAGGCGAGGAGCGCGAGGCCGATGGCGCGCCGCCGCGTCCGGGTCTCCGGGTGCCCGGCGATCGACTCCTCCGCCGCCCGCGCCGCCGCGTCCGCCTGCCCCAGGTCCCGGTGGCAGTGCGCCAGTTCGTCCGCCAGGTAGGCGTGGTCGAAGTGGGCGATCCACGCCGGGTCGTCGCCCGCCTCAGGATCGGCCTGCTCCAGGGCCCGTACGGCCCGGCCGGCCGCCGCCTCGAAGGCACCGACGTCGCCGAGCAGGGCGTGGCCGCGCGCCTCGGCCGCGAAGAACATCGCCTCGGCCCGCGGCGGCACCTTCCCGCGCGACCCCTCCTGCGCGGCCCGCGCCAACTGGGCGATCTCCCGGGGGTTTCCGAGCTGGGCGGCGAGGTGGCTCATCGACGCGGCCAGGACGTATCCGCCGTAGCCCCGGTCGCCGGCGGCCTGCGCGAGGCGCAGCGCCTGGATGTAGTAGCGCTGGGCCAGGCCCGGTTCGCCCGTGTCGACCGCCATGTACCCGGCGAGTTCGGTGAGTCGCGACACCGCCGCGAACAGCTGCCGGCCGACGGCCTCCCGGTAGGAGCCGGACAGCATCCCCGACACGACGCTGTTGAGGTAGTGGACGACCACCGGTCTGACGTGCCCGCTGCCGAACCGCCGGTCGAGGTCGACGAGCGCGCTCGTCATCTCCCGTACGGCCGCCACGTCCGCGACGCCGACGCGGGCGCCGGCGAGCCGGGCCACGTGCGTGTCGGGGACGGTGATCAGCCAGTCCCTGCTGGGTTCGACGAGCGCGGAGGCCGCCACCGCGGAGCCCGAGAGGAAGTCCCGGCGGCCCACGTCGCTGCGCCACAGCTCGCAGACCTGCTCGATCGCCCCGGGCACGGTCGGCGCGAACTGGAGGCCCACCCCGGCGGCGAGGTTCCGGCCGTTGGCCATGCCGACCTCGTCGATCGTGACCGTGCGCCCCAGCTTGCGGCCCAGCGCCTCCGCGATGATCCCGGGCGCCCGGCCGCGCGGCTGCTGCCCGCGCAGCCAGCGCGCCACCGACGTCTTGTCGTACCGCAGGTCGAGGCCGCGCTCCGCGCCGACCATGTTGACCCTGCGGGCGAGGCCGGCGTTGGAGCAGGCCGCCTCCTGAATGAGCGCCTGGAGCCGTTCGTTGAGCTGACGCGGAACGAGTGGCCTGGCTGCCATGTGTACCCCCTGAGGCCGTGCGGTGATCACCGGAGAAGTGATCACTGCCCGGTGGATATCCGGTCAATGCCGATGTGAACACGCGAAACCGGACACGTCTGCCGCGAGGATGAGCCACCCCGCCGCCGACGCCCCCACCTGTGCGTACCCACCCCCGCTCCCCGGCCCTCCGCGCGCCCCCGCGAGTGCACCGATGCGCCCCACATGCAGGATCGATGCGTCAACACGCCCGCCACCGCGCCCGTAACCCCAGGTGGCGGGGGCAGTTGTGCTCACCGTGGAAGAGACCATGGGAGTCACGGAAGCCGCACAGATCCCCCAGCAGCGAGGCGAGCAGCTACTGGACAGCGCCGTGCGGTACGCGGAAGAGCGGCACTGGGACGTGTTCCCCGGGACCTGGCTTGAGGCCGTCGAGGGCAGGGAGCGCTGCTCCTGCGGCGCGGAGGCGTGCGCCGTCCCCGGCGCCCACGCGGTCAAGCCCGACTGGTCGACCCAGGCCACCGGGAGCGGGGTCGGGGCTCGGCGCATGTGGTCGAAGACGCCGAAGGCGTCGATCCTGCTGCCGACCGGCCGGACCTTCGACGCGATCGAGGTGGCCGAGTCCGCCGGGTTCCTCGCGCTCGCCCGCATGGAGCGGATGGAGCTGACGCTCGGCCCGGTGACCTGCACCCCGGACCGCCGGATGTACTTCTTCGTACTGCCGGGTGCCGCCGCCAAGGTGCCCGACCTCGTCCGCAAGCTGGGCTGGACACCGGCCGCCATCGACCTCGTGACGCGCGGCGAGGGGCACTACGTGGCGGCCCCGCCGACCCGGATCGGCGGCTGCGGCGCCGTGCAGTGGGCGCGCCGCCCCACCCCGGCCAACCGCTGGCTCCCGGACGCCGAGGAACTGATCAGCGCCCTCGCGTACGCGTGCGGCCGGGAAGCGGCGGAGGCGAGGAGCCGCACGTCGTGACCCTGGGGGCCGATCGACCCCGCCCTTAGGGTGGTGCCCGTAAGGATGACGGGGACGACCGAGGGGTTGACGTACATGCCTGACCAGGCATTTGACGGAGCGTTCGACAAGGCGGGTGCCGCACCGGGCACCGCACCGGAAGCCGGTGCGGTGCCCGCGGTGCGCATCGAGGGACTGTGGAAGCGTTTCGGCCAGCAGATCGCCGTGAACGGGATCGATCTCGTCCTGCCCGCGGGGAAGTTCATCGGGCTCGTCGGGCCCAACGGAGCCGGCAAGACCACCACGCTCTCCATGATCACCGGCCTGCTCCGTCCCGACCACGGACGCATCCTGGTCGCCGGGCACGACGTCTGGGCCGACCCGGAGTCGGTCGCCGAGGTCAAGGCGCGCATCGGCATCCTCCCCGAGGGCCTGCGGATGTTCGAGCGGCTCTCCGGCCGTGAACTCCTCGCGTACAGCGGGCGGCTGCGGGGGCTGCCCGGTGCCGAGGTCGACAAGCGGGCCGCGCAGCTCCTCGACGTGCTCGACCTGACAGGTTCGCAGAACAAACTGGTCGTCGACTACTCGACCGGCATGCGGAAGAAGATCGGCCTCGCCGCCGCGCTCCTCCACAACCCCGAGGTCCTCTTCCTCGACGAGCCCTTCGAGGGCGTCGACCCGGTCTCCGCGCAGACCATCCGCGGCGTCCTGGAGCGGTACACCTCCTCCGGCGCGACCGTCGTCTTCTCCAGCCACGTCATGGAGCTCGTCGAGTCGCTCTGCGACTGGGTCGCCGTCATGGCCGCCGGCCGGATCCGCGCCCAGGGCCCGCTGTCCGAGGTGCGCGGCACGGCCCCCTCGCTCCAGGCCGCGTTCCTGGAGCTCGTCGGCGCGAACGGCCGCACGGCGGCCGGCGACTCGCTGGACTGGCTGGGCGGCGGTGCGGTGCCGGGCGCGACGGGCGCCACCGGTTCCACGGGCGGCGCGAACGGGGCCGCGGGATGAGCGCCGCCACCTCGACCACTCCCGCACCCCCGGTGTCCCCCGCCCCCCCCGTACCGTCGCTCACGTCGGTCTTCGTACGGCTCAAGCTGTCGCTGCTGCGCAACGGGCTGCGGCAGTCGGGCGGGCGGACCGCCGCGTACCTCTCCACGATCGTCTTCGGCACCGTCTTGGCCGCGGCGATACTCCTGGCGTTCGTCCTGATGAGGGGCAGCGCGGACGCCGACAGCATCGCGATCCTGGTCACCGGGTTCCTCGCGCTCGCCTGGACGGTGATGCCGCTGTTCATCCCGAGCGGCGACGAGACCCTCGACCCGTCCCGGCTCGTGATGCTGCCGCTGCGGCCCCGGCCGCTGGTCCGGGCACTGCTCGTGGCCTCCCTCGTGGGCATCGGCCCGGCCCTCACCCTGATCCTGGTCCTGGGCGCCGCCCTGGCCGTCGCGCACGGCGCCGCCGCCACCGTCCTCGCCGTCCTCGCCGTACCGCTCTCCGCGGTGACGTGCGTGGCCCTGTCCCGGTCCGTGGCCGCCGCCAACGTCCGGCTGCTCACCTCCCGCAAGGGCCGCGACCTCGCCCTGCTCAGCGGCCTGGTCATCGCGGTCGGCATGCAGCTCGTGAACTTCGGCGCCCAGCGCCTCGGCCAGGCCGGCGGCCTGGAATCGCTCGAACCCGCGACGGCCGTCGTCGCCTGGCTGCCGCCGGCCGCCGCGATCGGCGCGGTGGACGCGGCGAGCAACGGCGACTACGCGGTGGCCGCGGCCCGGCTGCTCCTGACGGCGGCCACGCTCGCCGGGCTCGTCCACTGGTGGCAGCGGAGCCTCGTGCGCCTGATGGTCGAGCCCGACGGCTCCACCATCGGCGCGGCCGCCGACGCGGGCGTCCGCGAGAAGGCCGACGGTACGGGCCGGCTCGCGCGGCTCCTGCCGGGCGGCCGCACGGGCGCCGTCATGGACCGCAGCCTGCGCTACATCTGGCGCGACCCGAAGACGAAGGCCGCCTGGGTGACCTCGCTCGCCATCGGCCTGATCGTCCCGCTCTTCAACGCCTTCCAGGGCGCCGGCTCGATCTACTTCGCCTGCTTCGCCTCCGGCATGCTCGGCATGCTGATGTACAACCAGTTCGGCCAGGACGGCTCGGGCTTCTGGATGGTCGCGCAGACCATCTCGACGACCGCCGACGCCTACGCCGAACTCCGCTCCCGCGCCCTGGCCATGCTCACCATCACCCTGCCGTACACGGCCCTCGTCACCGCCGTCACCGCCGGCGTCCTCGGCGACTGGTCACGGCTCCCCGAAGCCCTCGGCCTCGCCTTCGCCCTGCTCGGCGCCATGATGGGCACCGGCGCGATCACCTCGGCGAGCTTCCCGTACTCCATCCCCCAGGACAGCGGCTACAAGAACGTCGCCCCCGGCCAGGGCGCCCTCGCCTGGATGTCGATCCTCGGCGGCATGCTCGCCGGCGGCCTCATCTGCGCCCCCCTCATCGCCGCGACGGTCTACCTCCACCTCTCCGACCACCAGTCCCTCCTCTGGCTCGTCCTCCCCCTCGGCGCCCTCTACGGCGGACTCCTCGTCCTCGCGGGCCTGAAGCTCGCCGCCCCGCGCACGGCGAAGCGCCTGCCGGAGATCCTCGCGGCGGTCAGCAAGGGCTGACCCGCCCCCGCCCGACAGCCCGGGCTCGCCCGTTCCTCCGCACGACCCCGATGGCCCGCTCGCACCGCCCGAGCGGGCCATCGGCGTACGGCCCGCGGATCCGGTGCCGGCGACGGGGTCCCTCAGTGCCCCCCGAGCCCCGGAATGCACGTACCGTCCAGGGTGCGTCCGGTGACCTCGGCCGTGGCGACTCCCCGCCTGTCGATACGGCCGATGACACAGACCTTGCCGTGACCGCCACCGACAAGGAGGCCCGGCCGGGCCTCCGCCCGGTACTCGATCCTGTCCGGCGCCAGGCCGAGTGCCGCGGCGGCCGCCGCCCGGACCTCCGCCTCGCCGGCCCCCTCGCCGGTCGGCTCCCCTATCGGCTCTCCGGTCGGCTCTCCGGTCGGCATTTCTTTCGGTTCGCCTTCCGGCTTGCCCTCAGGCCTGCCCCCCGACAGGGCCCGCAGGGCCTTGGCGAGGGCCTCCGCCTTGCCTTGCGCACCGGCGCGCTGCTCGTCGGTGATCTCCATCTCCTGCTGGAACGCGTGGTTCTCCCGATACCTGTCGTTGGGGTCCTGCGAGATGCACGGCGTACCCGGCGGGAGCCTCGGCTCCTCGGGGCTCGGGCAGTACCGCATCGTGTCGCGCGGCTCGCCGCCGACGGCCACGGCGTAACCACCGGCCAGTACGGCGAGGGTGACGAACACGAGCGAACCGACGACGGTTTTACGGGAACGGTGACGGCGCATGCCCCTCATCCTGTGCGACGGAGCCGAACTCCCGGCCGGCCGGACGGAGATGTGACCGAGCCGTAGCCGCGCGCGCCGGCCCGTCGTGGACGCGTACGGATCGTCGCCGACGACCGTGCCGACGCCACGGTCGAGGTCCGGCCGGCGGAACCCGGCAAGAAGCGGGACGTCCGCGCCGCCGAGCTGGCGGTCGTCTCGTACGCCGACGGAGTCCTGGGGATCCACGCCCCGCAGCCCGACGGCCAGTTGACCGGCTCCTTCGGGGCCGTGGAGGTCACCGTCCACCTGCCCGCCGGCTCCAGCGTCGCGGCCAAGGCCGCCGCCTGCGAGTTCAGCGGCGTCGGGCCGCTCGGCGAGATCGCCTTCGAAGGCACGTACCGCCGGATCACGCTCGACGAGGCCGCCGCCGTCCGCCTCACCGCGGTCGAGGGCGACGTCGAGGTCGGCCGGCTCACCGGCCCCGCCGACATCTCCACGACCCGGGGTGACATCCGCATCGCCGAGGCCGTGCGCGGCACGCTCGTGCTCTCCACCCAGAGCGGCGACATCACCGTCGGCGTCGCCGCCGGAGCATCCGCCGTACTGGACGCCGGCACCACCCTGGGCCGGATCACCAACTCCCTCCGCAACAACGGCACCACCGACCTCGACATCCGCGCCACCACCGCACACGGCGACATCACCGCCCGCAGCCTCTGAGCGACCACGACCGTCGGCGGTGGACCGCAGCCCACCGCAGCATCGTCGAGGATCCCCGCCGACCACCGATGAGTTCGGCGGGGCAGCCACGTCCTACTCAGTGAAGCAAGTGCGACGCACGACCCACGGCCCACGGCCCACGGCCCACGAAGAAGGAAACCCAGATGCGCACCCTGATCAGCACCGCCTTCATCTCGCTCGACGGTGTCGTGGAAGGCCCAGGCGGCGAGCCCGGCTACCGCAACTCCGGCTGGACCTTCAAGGACATCGACTTCGTCGCCGAGGCCTACGACATCAAGGCCCGCGAACAGAAGGAATCCGCCGCGATCCTGCTGGGCCGCGCCAGCTACGAGGCGTTCAGCCCCGTCTGGCCGGACATGGCGGACTTCGCCGACTACAAGGTCATGCCCAAGTACGTCGTCTCCACCACGCTCTCCGAGGACGACCTGGTGTCGAACTGGGGCGAGACCACGATCCTGCGCTCCCTCGACGACGTCGCCGCCCTCAAGGACACCGAAGGCGGCCCGATCATCGTCCACGGCAGCGCCGCCCTGAACCACAGCCTCTCGGACGCCGGCCTGATCGACCGCTACCACCTCCTCGTCTTCCCGCTCCTCCTCGGCGCGGGCAAGCGCCTGTTCAGCACCACCGACAAGGACACCCAGAAGCTGAAGCTGGTCGAGCACGAGGTGTACGCCAACGGCCTGCAGAAGAACGTCTTCGACGTCGTCCGCTGACGCGCGGCCGCAGCCCCGCGAGGGGCTTACCCGTCCGCCAGTACGCGCGCGAGTGCCGCCCGGCCCGCCGGACCCCAGGTCGGTTTGCCACCGGGCAGGCCCTGGTCCCCGGCGCGGCCGATGTCGATGAGCCCGGCGGCACGGAGGAGGGCCCAGCCCCGGGCCCGGCGGACAGTGGCCTCGTCCAAGTCCACGCCCACGGCGCCGTCCACGGTGCCGTCGTCACGGGCGCGGTCGCCGGCGCCGTCGCCGTCGCCGTACGCCTCGAAGAAGCGCGAGGCCGCTCCGGCGGGGAGGAGGAGCCACGCGGCCGAGAGGTCCGTGGCCGGATCGCCGGAGCAGAGCTCGCCGAAGTCGAGGACGCCGGAGAGCGTCCCGTCGGTCACGACGACGTTCGCGGGGTGCAGGTCCCCGTGCAGCCACACCGGCGTTCCCCGCGCCTCGGGCGCGGCGAGGGCGTCCTCCCACACCCGCCGTACGGCCGCCGCGTCGGCGAACTCGGACAGGAGCCGCAGCCCCCGCTCGGCCTCACCCGCATGAGCGGACAGGGGCACCCCCCGGTGCGGGTTGACGGGCGCATCCTCCGGCGCCGCACGGTGCAGAACCCGCAGGAAGCCCGCCAACGCCTCGGCCGCGTGCTCGCCCCGCGTGACGGGCGCCGCATCGGCGGGCTCTCCGGCAACCCACCGGGCCACCGTCCAGAACCGCGGGAAACGCTCGGACGGCTCCCCCGTACGCACCGGAACGGGCACGGGCAGCGGAAGCGGCGGCGCCAGGACGGGCAGCCAGCGGTACTCCTTGCGCAACAGGTCCGGGGCCCGTTCCGTACGGGGCATCCGCACGGCCAACTCATCGCCTACCCGCCACAGTTGGTTGTCCCATCCGCCCGGCACCTCCCGAATGGGCAGCTCCGCGAGATCCGGATGCTGCTCCCGGAGCAGCCCTCGGATCAATCCCTCGTCGATCTCGATCCGCACGTCCATGGCATCACCCGTCCTGTTCCGGCGGACCTTCGGACCGAGGCCCCGGGGCCGCTCGTGTCAGCCGTCTTTCGGCAGTGGACCCTCGTCGCCGCGTCTCGGGCCATACGATCACGATCGCGCTCCCGCTCGCGTCGGGAACGCCGGGACGTCGGGACGTCGTCGGAACGCCGGGGGGCGCCGCAGGTTCGGTCCCCACTCCTCCGTGCCGCGCCGCCCCCGCGCGTCCCCCCGGCCCGCTTCTCGGCCTGACGGAAATCCCTTGCGGCGCGGCGACCACGCGAACGATCCTCGCCGCATGGACCTTCCGCAGCCGCAGCCGCAGCCCGAGCCTCTGCTCCGGGCCGAGTCCCGACTCCCGGACGAGTCACCGGACCTGCCGCAGACCCGTATCGAGCTCGACGGCGGCCTGACGCTGCGCGCGTTCGAAGGCGAGGCGGACCTTCCGGAGTTCTTCCGGGTCATCGAGGAGTCGCTGGAACACCTGCGGCCATGGATGCCCTGGGTCTCCCAGCACAGCCTCGCCAGCACCAGCGCCTTCCTCACCGGTCGCGCCGAACTCTGGGCCGACGGCGTCCAGTACAGCTACGCGATCGTCCTCGACGGCGCCATCGTCGGCAGCTGCGGACTGCACCGCCACGACGAGGAAACCCCCGCCGACACCCTCGAAATCGGCTACTGGCTCCACCCCGCCGCCACCGGCCTCGGCATCGCCACCCGCGCCGCCCGGGCCCTCATCTCCCAGGCCTTCCGCCTCCCCACCATCCACGCCGTCGAAATCGTCCACGATTCCGCCAACCACCCCAGCGCCGCCGTCCCCACCCACCTCGGCTTCACCCTCCACCTCCACCGCCCCCACACCCCCACCGCCCCCGCCGAAACCGGCACCGACCACATCTGGCGCCTCACCCGCACCACCTGACCCTCCCCCCCTGTAACCCGCCTCCCCTAGCTGCTTGCACGGCCCGCACGGCCTGCACCTCCCGCCGCCGCGCGCCCGCGCCGTGTACTGCGCCTGTGTCGTGAGCTGGGCCCGCGCCGTGCTGCGCCCGCGCCGTGAGCGGCGCCCGTGTCGGCATAGCGCCCGCCGCGTTAGCTGAGCCTGTGCCCGTCTGACCTGACACGTGGGCTGCGCCCCACCGCCGTGTGAGCCCGCGCGGCCATCCGCGGCCCTGCCACCCACCGTCGACTGAGCCCGCGCGCCCGGCCGTCGCCCTGGCCCACCGCCGTGTGGGCAATCGTCCTGCTGGGGCGGGACGGGTGGGCACACGGGACGGCGCCCTCGGCGGCGCCCTCGCCCCTAGTGCCTGGACCCGCACCGGTAGTGAGCCGTACCTGTGGTGCGGGTTCAGGCGCGGAAGCCTAGGCCCGGCAAGGGGCGCCGCCGCACCGGTCGCGCACACCCCCCACCCGATCCCCCCTCGGGTCGTGTCATCCGCCCCGGGTCAGTTCCGTCGGGCCGTAGAGGGCGGAGGGTGCGTCGGTTGTCAGGGCCCAGTAGCGGTCGCCGTAGGACCAGTGCCACCACTCGGTGGGGTAGTTGACGAGGCCGGCGGTGGTGAGGGCGGTGGAGAGGAGGTGGCGGTGGGTGCGGGCTTGGGGGGTGATGTGGGGGGCGTGGGTGTAGCAGGCGCCGTCGCTTTCCTCGGGGTCGGCGTTGATGCGGGTGCCGAGGTCGAGTTCGCGGCCGGAGGGGTCGGCGAGGGTGAGGTCGACGGCGGCGCCGGCGCTGTGGGGGGCGATGGCGGGGGGTGAGACGTAGCGGCTGGTGGCGGTGTGGAGGCGGTCGTCGGACCAGGTGGGGTGGGCGGTGCGGAGTTGTCCGGCGTACTCGTCGAAGTACGCGCGCTGGAGCGAGGGGGGTCGGTAGCCCTCGACGAAGAGGAGGCGGAGGCCGTCGGGGAGGAGGGTCTGTGCGGTGAGCAGCCGTTCGAGGACGCCTTGGCGGAGGTGGGCGTACGCGTGGTCCGGGTCCTGCTTGCGCGTGTCGACGAGCAGCGAGCTGTCGCGGACGTCCACGAGCGGTTCGCCGCACTCCAGGACGGGCAGGGCGGCGACTTTCGGGTCGGCCATCAGAACGATCTCACTCATGGGTCGATCATGCCTCCGCCGTGGTGCATGATGGGCGCCGGAGGGGATTTGAATGCGTTCAGAAATGACGGTTCCGGAGTCGGAGTCCGACCGGATCCAGCCCCAGGACCCGGTCCAGGCGCGCCCGAAGGACAGGTTCGGCGCCGTGGTGACGGCCTCCGTCTCGGTGATGTTCGTCGAGGCCGCGATCGGGATGATCGCGAACCACGTGCGGGAGAGCGCGATCGAGGGCCCGGTACTGCCGTACAACGCGCTGGGGTTCGTCGTGATGGTGATCGCCGCACCCTTCGCGGCCTTGGCCGGGGCCGTCCTCGGCGCTTTCCTCACCGTCTCCGTGGTGATGCCCGTGCTGACCTCGGCCGCCTGGCTCGGCCGCAGGCTCTCGGGGCGCGAGGCGTGGGGGTGGGTTCCTGCGGTGACGGCCGTCGCGGCCGGCCCACCGGTCGCCGCCCTGGCGATCCTCGCGGAGGCCGGGCTCCTTGCGGGGCTCGCCGGATGGCTCGCGGCGACGGCGGCGCTCACCGCGCCCGCCCTGGTCGCCCGCAGGCTCCTGCTGCCGGACCGGCCGCGGCTCACGGGCCGCGCGATGTTCGGCCGGGTGGCGGTCCACGGCACCCTCGCCGTCGTCACCGCCTTCGCCGCCGCCGGCATCGCCCTGTTCGCCGGGGTCGGCTACGAGCCTCCGCAGCTGAACGCCGAGCAGATCGCGGGCACTTACTCCGACGGCCAGGGCGGCACCCTCACCCTCGCCCCGGACGGCAGGGCCACGGCGTCCCGCGTCGACACCTTCGACTTCCACGACACCGTCGACCCGTCCGAACCCCGGATCCGCGAGTGCTCCGGCATAGGCACCTGGTCGTTCGACCCGGTCGACGGCCCCGACTCCCAGCTGGTCACCGTCTCCGTCGACTCCTGCCCCGTCGACATGGACGACTGGGGCGTCTACGGCACCCGCGAACACCCCAAGCTGTACGTCTTCGTCGGCGACCCCGACTCCTGGGAGCTGTACACCCTGCGACACGACTAGGAGTGCCGTCGGGCGCCGCCCATTTCCCCTGTCCACGGGTGCGCACACCTCCGAGGCGAAGATGGCCACCTTCGTGTGAACCTCCACGGTGATTACCGTCTGTGACGACATATGACTCCATAAGGTGCCATACGAGGTCAGCCGTTCGGCGAACCCGTGAACCCCCCAAGGAGCCAACCGATCATGCCTACCCCTGTCGTCGACCTCTGGAGCCAGGTCTCCCCCGCACCCCGCGCCGCGACTCCCCCCGCGCCGGAGCCGCATGACGAGTGGTCACTCAGCGGAGGGACCGCCTGGGTCTACTACAGCCCGCTGAACCGACGACAGCTCATCAGGCCCGTCATCCTCTCCGACGGCTTCTCCGGTGGGGCGAGCAACCTCGACACGCTCTGGAACGGGCTGGAGGAGAACGGCGACTTCCGCTTCATCTCCGAACTCCACGCGACCGGCCGGGACGTGATCATCCTCGGCTACAACGACCGGACCGCGTCGATCAAGGACAACGCCGACACCGCCATCGACTGCATCCGCCGCGCCCTCGGCGAGCGGGTGGGGCGTTCGAAGCTGGTCGTGGGCGGCTTCAGCATGGGCGGCATGGTCACCCGCTACGCGCTGGCGAAGATGGAGCAGGACCCCGCCCTTCCCGACCACGAGACGTCCCTCCACCTGTCCTACGACTCCCCTCACCACGGCGGATGGCTCCCCGTCTCCCTCCAGGCGTTCATCCACTTCGCGACGGACAACTGGAGCGAGGACCCCGTCGTCGGGGAAAGCCTCCGCCAGTTCTCCGCGCTGCTGAACAGCCCCGCCGCGAAGCAGATGGCGCGCTGGTACATCGCGAAGACCGACGACACCCCGGCGCCGGCCCCGGAGCGCGTGCAGTTCCTCAGGGAGCTCGACGAGCTCGGGGGATGGCCGCGGAACGTACGCAAGATCGGTGTCGCCAACGGCGTGGACACCGGCAAGGGCAACGGCGTCCAGGCCGACGTGACCGCGGTCAGGGGCGACGGCGAAACGCTGAAGGACACCTGGCTCAAGACGCAGGCCCAGGGCGACCAGGTCGTCGCGCGGCTGCAGAAGAGCGGCGGAGCGGCGATCCAGGTCCGCACCAGCGGACTGCCCGAGATCGACGGCGCTCCCGGCGGCGTCTTCACCCTGCCGACCCCAGAGGGAGACCCCGGCAGCTTCGGCCTGGCCGGCCTCCTCATGGCGTTCCTCCGCAACACCGTGGACGAGGACGTCATCCGCACGTCCTGCTTCATCCCCAGCATCAGCGCCGTCGCCGCCGGCGACATCGACGACCCGAAGGCGCTCTACAAGCCGATCACACCCGACAGCAGCGCACTCGACGCGTTCCTGTGCGCCGGCCGCAACGAAGGACACACCACCATGACCGAGGAACTCGGCGCGTGGATCGTGAACGAGATCGTCTCCACCGATTGACGCTCCGCCCCGGGGCGGGCGGGCCGAACCGACGCGAGCCCCCCCCCCCCCGGGCCCCAGGACCCCGGGCACGTATAAACAAATACGCTCC